>NZ_JXQS01000035.1:0-39731 GCF_000834565.1 Rhodococcus sp. MEB064 | reverse complement strand
AACACCTGTCTCGGTGGTCGCGTCGGGCAACGGCTTCCCGGCGAAGCGGTCGGCGATCCAGTCGAGCGTCGCGGGAGCGGCGATCGGGTGCAGAGACAGGTGTTCGCTGAGGCGGTCGCGAATGTAGGTGACGTGGGCCCCGGCGGCGCGGTACCGCTCGACCTGACCGTCCACGTCGTCGACGGCGATGATCGGATCATGCACGGCTTGGAACACCAAGAGAGGGAATGTCGGTGCCGATTTGCCGGGCTGGATGTCCTGGAAGATCTGCACCAGCGCGGGTGTGGCCATGACATCGGCGAGGGGGATGTCGGTGTACCGCTCGAGATCGTGCATGAGCAGGGTCATCACGGCGTGCATCGTGGTCTTGCGTTCGAGGGTGTCCAGGATGTGGAGGCCGGGGGACGCGACGTGCTCCTGGATGACCGAATCGAGCGCCGGGTACGTGCGCCGGAGACCTTCGACCACCATCGTCGGCAGTGCCGCGAAGAGGGTTCCGTTCAGTCGCGAGAACGCCGACGCCGGGTCGCCGACCGGTGACCCCAGCGCGGCGCAGACCACATCGATCTCCGGGGCATACTCGCCCGCGGCCTCGACTGCCCACGACGTCGCCAGTCCGCCGCCCGAATATCCCCACAGGGCGACGGGAGTGGAGGCGTCCAGTCCGAGCGAGTCGAAGGACAGCGCGGCGCGGATACCGTCGAGGGTGCAGTAGCCGGGCTCGACGGGTGCTCCCCATCGCCCGTCCGTGCCCTCGTGGTCGGGAAGGGACAGCGCCCAACCCCGGCGCAACGCGTACAGGATGATCATCAGTTCGAACTGCGGAACCGCGCCACTGGCGTGTGCGCCCTTACGCAACGCGTACGACGGGAAGCAGCGGTCGGAGACGGCATCGATGGCGCACTGGTACGACAGCAGGGCCCGCGGAGCACCGGGATCCGCGCCCACCGGCAGCAGGACCGTGGTCACGGCGACGCGAGGTTCGTGATCGATGCTGTCGGTGCGATAGAGCAGCTGCCACGCCGTGACCTGCTGACGGACGATGCCGAAGAGCGCGATCGACACCTCGCGGGAGCGCAGCACCGTTCCGGGACGCGTCTGCTCGAACCCCGCCGGAGCTCGATAGAACGGGTCCTTGCCGGGAGTGATGACGGCGTCGTAGTCACCGTCGTCCGTCTCCCGATACTCACTGCTGAGCGCTGCATCCGGTTCGATGCTCATGGGCGTCTCGCTTCCTGCTTCGTCGAGTCACAGTAACGCGGCTCGGCGACGCGGCCGACGGAACGCCCGTTCAGCCGGTCAGGACAGGGCCACCAGCTCGTGGATGTCGTCACGGGGAAGGTCGCCGGAGACGACGGCCGTGACGGTCGAGCTGTTCAGGGTGATCGAGCCCTTGTGGTTGTCCAGGAACGCGGTGTCCGCAGCGTCGCGGCCGGTCGCGATACGGACCAGGGTCGAGCGCGGCGCGAGGCACGTGGCATCGACGACCTGCCAGGTATCGCCCACCAGAGCTTCGGCGACGGCATGGAAGTCCATCGGGTCGCATCCCGGTGCGTACACCGCGACGAGACGCGCGGGCACGTTCAGAGCGCGGAGCATCGCGACGACGAGGTGGGCGTAGTCGCGGCACACACCCGCGCCGGCCAACAGCGTGTCCGCCGCGCCGTCGATGGGGTCGCTGCTGCCCGGGACGTACTGCAGGCGTCGGCCGACCCAGTCGGACACCTTGGAGAGGAGGACCGCGTCGTCCGACTCGCTGCCGAACTCGGTGGCGGCGAACCCGAAGAACTTGTCGGCCTCGGCGTAGCGGCTGGGGCGAAGGTAGACGGAGCGATCGAGATCGGTGACCGGCGCCGGCTCGGCGTTTCCGGTGATCGTCGCGTCGTAGTACACCTGCAGGTTGCCCTCGCCGACCTCGAGAACGTGGATGCGGTTCCCGTGGTTGCCGCTGACCTCCCGCGCGTCGACAGCAGTGCCGTCGAGCATGAACGACAGCGTCTCGACCACCTGTGCACCGGGGTGCGGGGCGACCGCGATCTGGAACTCCAGGGTGCTGGCGGCCGTGATGTCGACATCGAGGCGTGCGGAGACGACGCGTTCGGTCATGGAGGTACTCGTTTCAGGGAGGTAGACAGTGATGGGCGGACGTGTACCCATCCTGACCAGGAACGACGCGTGTCGCCGGACACAGTGGATGCGGATAGTGGAAGGTAGACCCCGGAATCAGGGGTCTCGATTCCACTGTTGCCCGACCGGTCGAGGTGGAGCCGATGACGGGAATCGAACCCGCGTATTCAGCTTGGGAAGATGAACCATAGCGTTCGGGCACGTTCGCCAAAGGGTGTATGCACAGGTCAGGAGGGATTTGCTGTTCGCCATCGTTCGCAGTCAACCGCGAATGATCGCGAATGTTGTGACATCGCCGTGACACCCCTTGACCGCATTCCTAGTCGAGTCCGGCTCGCTTCCTGTAGTAAGCGCGCTTGGGCTCGCCGGTGACACGGGGGAGAGGGCGCGGCACGTAAGGCTGGTTACCTCGTAGCCAGTCGTCGAGGTCGTCGCGGTGGATCCGCCACGTTCCGCGCGGCGCAACCGACTGATGGCCTTTGAGCTCACCGATGTGGAGAGCTCGATACACCGACTGCTTGCCCATCTTCGTATAGGCGCAGGCCTCGGCGACGGTCATCCATGGGGATTCCATGACGGTAACGCTAGCGGTGTACCGCGCCTCGTAGGTTGCTGCACATGACCATGACACCGAAGCAGAAGGCCGCAGCCGAACTCGCGGACAGACGTCACCGTGAGTATCTGGACCATCTGAAGACTCAGTGGAAGGTGCCGCTGTCGCGGGAGCAGTACGCAATCATCCGTACGCTCCTGGGCCCCGGCATGAGTGCACGAGCTGCCGAACGGCTCAGGAGAGAGCAGGCATCATTGGAAAGGGGCTCAGAGAGGCCGCACGAGTCGTAACTCAGGAGCCGGCGGCGGCCGCTTGAAGTCGACCGAGGAACTCGTCGACGTCGCACTCCCGCCAGCGGAGCCGCGAGTTCACTCCCGTCCCCACCTTGAAGCCGAGGCTGAACAGCGGGTGGTGGCCGTGCTTCGCGATCTCCGCGTTCGTGCGGAGGGTGCGGATTCGACCCGCACTCAGACCCGTGCGTTCTGCTACCTGCTGGATGTCGAGGAGGTTCGTCATGCGCAGGAAGGTAGTGCCACCTACCGACAGTCAGTCCTTGATGGTGCGCCTGTCCGGAACCTCACCGTTGCGCCGGCGTCCTTGTCCTTACAGCACAAAAACGCCCCACCCTCGATCGAAGGGTGGGGCGTTGTCCTTATGGCTTTGGGTCGCTGGCCTCGTTGAGCGGGTCCTAAAGAGCCTCGGTCAAGCCGGGGCGAGGTCTTCGAAATCGACCGCCCGAGCATCGCGTGCGCATGCTTGGCCCCCTAGAGCCGCCGATACCGACACCCCATTGGGGTGACGCGCGACGTAGTCGAGGAACATTCCCACTGTTGCATCTGGACCAGGCCGCTCTTCCGGGCCAGACATGTCTGCCCCAGGCTGAGCGATAGCGCAGGCATCATTGATGACCGACACCATCCGTACACCAGCGCCATCGTGCACGAACAAGTTTGCGAATCCGCCGACACCGCGCACACGACCCAGAACGGTCGACAGCAGCTCGTCCTCCAACGCCGCCACTACCGGGTGTCCGCCGTCGTCGCTCGTCACCGGCAGGTCCACGTCCGCGAGTGCGCCCTGCGCAAGGTGCCAGTTAATCTCGCGCCGAAATTTGTCCAACAGGTCTTGATTCATGCTCACGCTCCCTTGTCACGGATGATACGCACGCGGTCGTGTACTTGACTTTCGACTTTCCCAAAAGCAGTCGTTACATCCGCGATGTCGTCGAGCCGTTCGACTGTTTCGGGTGGAAGCTGGGCATTGTCTCGGTGTAGATGACAGTGTCCGTGGCAACAGTCGAAGTACTCGATGGTCAACCAACCGTCCGCCGTCAGCTTCTGGATGTTCACGACAAACTCGACCAGACGCCCGTCACGCCGCCAGAGGATGAACTGCAGCCGGATGGAGTTGGCATCGTCGTAGGGCTGCTCCCACTGCTTCTGTCGACACTTCTCGCGAGGGGGAGGCTCGTACGATCCCGTACGGCTCACCAACACGCCGTCATTTTCACGGTCGGCAGCGCGGAGCGCTTTCGCGCTCTGCTGAGACCGACGTGTCATGAGAAGAAACTGTACTCAAGGGGTCAGGCGATGCCCGGATTCCTCCCCGGTGGGTCATACAGGAGGACGGTCGTCGAAATTCGAACGTGTGTTCGCTATCGTGTGTCTCGCGGGGCCGAGTGGCGGCGGCCGGCTTCTGTCGGCCACCCGGGAAGCATTCGGCCCCGCGTCACATCTCCGAGGAGGTCGCGGTGGACTGGACGCAGGCAGCCGAGCAGATACGCCGGCACGCCCAGGAACACGCCGACAGGCTCACCGCGGACACGGGAACCAGACACCGCATGGACCCGGCGTACTACCGCCTCGCCGCCGACTGCGACTCCGCGGCCTACTCCCCCACCGTCTCGAAGCCGAAGCTCGAGAAGGCCGTGAAGGCCGCTCTCGCCGCCGAGCCGAAGCCCACCCCGTCGTGGGGCAGCTTCGACCTCAGTAGCGGCACCGGAGTCTGACGGAACCGATACCGGTCTGCATGCGTCCAACCTGTCATGGCCGAACCTGACGAATCGTTGACGCCCGAAGACGTCACCGCGATCCTGCGCGCGCACCGGCACCTCGTGACGGAGGACGGGCCACTGCGGGACTGGTGGCGTACTACGCGTAGAGATGGTCGCGTGCCCGGCGACGACTGCAAATCGGCGGAGTGATAGACACCTCGCCATGACGGGTAGCGCTTCAGCCAAAGCCGGATTCGACAAGGCATTCCTGGGCATCTGCAACGCCACAACCGTCACGGAAGCAGAAGTCGAGTTGAGCAACGCGATGCACCATCACTACCGCCTGTTCGAGTGGTGGCGTACTCAAATCGCAAACAACTCAGCGACGGCCATCACGAAGAGAGACATGGCGCTCGTCCATATGGCTCCGCACGCGCCAACTGGAGTAGCTATTGCATGGGCGCGAACGTTCGACGTACACGAGATGCTCTTCCTCAGCGAAATGACCGGTGCGTACGGAACGTATTACACGAAGATGTACGGAACCCTGATGTGGATGCCACGAAGCGCTTTCCAGGGGCAGGCTGGACCGGACGACTACGGCCGCGATCTCCTGTACGACAGTGAACTGGCCGGAAAGCTGACGCTAGAGACCCTCCGACTCGGCTTCGATCAAATCCACGCTCTGGTCTAGACGCTCTCCTCGCGCTATGCGGGCGCGAATCCACACACGCTCGCCGCTGGATGGGTACGGTCTGCTGTCATGGCATTCTCGGTTCACTACAAAGACGGTCGACCCTCCGAGCGGTTCGAGACGGTCCACCGCTGGGACACCCACAGCGGTCACCTGACGGCGTACGACGAGAACGGAACAGTGATCTTCGAACGGGACGGGGTCGCATCGGCCGGCCAGACTGTCGGCGGGGACGAAGCCAACGGAGAGTAGAGCCTCGAAACACGCCGAGAACCCTCACCATCACAGCGCGTTCACGCTAACCGAGTGCGGCTTTCACGTACTCGTGGTCGACGCCGAGCACGCGCAACAATTCGATTGTGGGAACGGTGTACCGCTGGCCCGCACGGATGAGTCGAACGGGGTACTGGTTTCGCTGCGCGAGTTCGTACCCGGTCGTACGTGCGATCCCCAGCGCTCGGGATGCGGTGACGAGATCGACTGCAACAGGCAGTGCCAGAAGCTCCTGCAGAGTCATCTGTGATTGCTTGGTCATGAGATGGACGGTATCCATCTGGGCGTGAAGTCGTCGCAACTCGCGTTATGTGCGGAGTGCTCGGCGCGCGCTTTGGCTGACCGTTGTGCGAGTATTTCCCTCCTGAACACAGCGAAGCCCCGGCCAGTGCGCGAACACTGCCGGGGCGTGGTCGACAGGGGATGCCGACGTGGAAGATGTTAGCCCGGCGCGGGACTGGATTCGAACCAGCGAGCCGATACGCGTGGCGGCTGGGATGGTTCGGCGCACGATCGTCGCCGTCCCGCAGGTTTGTCCGCTTCCTGCAAACCCGAGCCGAGCTGTTCCCAGTATGGCCGAGACGACTCGGTCTGTCACCACCTGCGGCTGCACGGAATGAGCACCGGCAGTGGCCGCCAGTGCGCATTCTGTGGGCAGCGCGCCAATTCGCGCGAACACGTGTTCCCCAAGAGCTGGAAGAAGCTCTTCCCGTGGCGACCC
This sequence comes from Rhodococcus sp. MEB064, assembly GCF_000834565.1. Classification (NCBI taxonomy): domain Bacteria; kingdom Bacillati; phylum Actinomycetota; class Actinomycetes; order Mycobacteriales; family Nocardiaceae; genus Rhodococcus; species Rhodococcus sp. MEB064. The sequence continues at coordinate 33,370 of NZ_JXQS01000035.1, read as the reverse complement.
GTCGTCCAGACCTACTACCGCAGCACTGCTGACGGAAAGGGGGAAATACGTCCAGAGCCCACATTCGAGATGAAGGTCCGACGAGTCTGTCAGGACTGCAACGGCGGGTGGATGCGCCGTCTCGACAATGCGGTGGAGCCATGGGTAGTAGCGATGCAGACCGAGCCGTTCGTCGTGGTGCTTGGCGAGGACGCGCAGGAGTTTCGGCGCTGGGCGGTCAAGATCGCCATGATGCGCCTGATGGTCGACGCAGACCCCACAGTGCCGGCCGGTGAACATCACGCACTTCGCTCCGGCACCGTGCCGCCCGGGTGGTATGTCTGGGTGGGGCGGACCGATGAGCCGAGCTTGCTGCACGGGGTCAGCGGATGGGGTGCGCCGTTACGAGACGACCCAACGACGCTGCTGGGCGTCAAACAGGTCTCGTGGTGCTTGGGAACTGCGGTCGTCGTCGTGATTCGCCAGTACATCCCACCGCACCCGCCCTGGCCAGAGTCGTTGAAGACCTTCGTCGACATATTCCAGCAATCCGTCTTGGACGAGGGCCACTCGCTCATCCGCACTTTCGACGCAGAGGTACCGATCGTGCTGGATCGCACCACACCCGTGGTGCCCGCCGAGAAGTTGCCGGCGATGTTCTGGTTCAACGACCCCAACAACTACCCTGGCATGCTCACGCCACAGGAGCCGGACCCCATCTCTTAGCAAACGCCGTGGTGTCGGCGACGTTGAACGCCTGGGAGCCGATGTGCGCGGTGCCCGCGATGCCGGTGTAGCTGGCCTCCGGGGTGTACGGGGCGAGCTTCGTGAGCAACTGGATGACGTTCGTCTGCGGGGGCACCACAGCGTCACTGTCATAGCTCATCGACCGCATCGGCAGGCCGCCGAACTCCTCGGGTGCGGCCAGCATCGGATCGTGGCCGGCTGTCTTCGCTGCGTAGTCGGACCCGTCGGCGGCGATGCCGTAGGCCGTCTTGATCTGATCGGCGAAGGTGAGGTCGTACTCGGCTTTCAGGTTGCACACGGGGGCGGTGCCGTACCACCCGAACACGCCGGGCAGTACCCGCTTGCGGAGGAGATTGAGGCCAGGCATTCCGCCCATGCTCTGCGAGAGCACCAGGAACCCGGACACTGCGAGGTGGTTCCAGGCGTAGTTGCCGAGGTCCTCGTAGTCCGTGACCGACAGCGGGTTGCCCCAGGCGTTGGCCTGGGCGTCGGCTGACATGACGATGTACCCGGCGTCGACCAGGCCCTGCCAGTAGCCGCGGGTCTCGACGTCGTCGAACGTGACACCGCCGACGCGGCCGGTGCCGTGGCAGAACAGGATCGCAGGGGCGGGACGGCGCGAGTCGTAGTTCTTCGGCCACGCGATGCGCGCGTTGCTCACCGAGGAGACCTTCGGGCGGGTCCACATGACAGTGTCTGACGCGCCTTCGAGGGCGTGCTGCGACGGAGCCACGACCTGCGTCAGTGACAGCGGGCCGAGGCTGCGACCGGCTGCGGCGTTGGTGTCACTGGCCCACACGCACAGCTCGGCGAATCCCTTCGTCAGTCCGGCGACGGACTGCGTGAACGTGGACAGGACCGTGGTGCCGTCGGTCTCGAAGATGGTGAAGACGGCGTTGCCGTTCTGCACTCGGATGCGCACCGGGTACACGCCGGCGGGCTTCTGGGTGTCGTTGATCCGCGTGCCGCCTGCGCCTCCCTGCGCGGTGCCGACCCACTTCTGCGCCTGGTTGAGGTTGTTCATGCCGATCATCACCATGTCGGGTGACCCGTTGCCTGAGGTGGGTAGCCCCTTCAAGCCGACCAGGAACAGAGCACTGCCGCCGACCGCTGGGCACTGGATGTCGCCGACGATCGTCATGTCGCTGGTGTCCGACAGGTTCGGCAGGGGGCGGGTCGTGAGGCCCGACCCGGTGCCGGAGCTGTAGAGGCGACCCGCGTTGACGACGCCACCGGACGTGGTCCACCCGGCGAGGTCGGGCCAGCTGGTGGTGTAGGTGAGCGTCTGCGCGGACAGCGTGCCGACCTTGCGGGGGGCGATCGTCGCCATGGCCTTCTTGATGCCGATGGGTCCGAACTTGATGCCGGTGGTGGCGCGGGTGTCGGACATGTACAGCACCAGTGACCCGACCGAGCCGAGGACGGTCCGCAGGATCATGGCGCGGTACTCGATCGTGTGCGCGTCGTTGAGGATGACGGCGGAGACGACGTTCTCATCCTCGATGAGGTCGATGTAGTACTTGCCCGCGGGAAGCGGGTCGGCGCCGAGGAACTCGGTTCCGGCACCGCCGATCGCGGAGCCGCGCCAGGCCATCGGCCGGTTTGTCGCCGGGTCGACGCCGATGCCGAACACCGCGTTACCAACCGGGGTGGGCGAGGCGCCGCTGACGCCGAGGAACGCGAGGTGGCTGCCGCCGACCGTGGCCGGGACGACGACGGACGTGGAGATGCGAGCGCGCCCCGTGAGCGGCATCAGCCGGACGTGGCCGGCCTCGGTGCTGTTCGCGCCGCCGACGAAGAACCCGTCGACCGCCTGGCCCTTGCCGGCGGACCACCCGGAGACGTTGGCCCACTGCTCGACGATGGTCTCGGCGTCCTCGTAATCGATGCGGTGCTGCGCCGCAGCGGCGGGAAGTGCCAGCGCGCCCTTCACCGCGAGGCGGGTGAAGTCGAACCGGTTGAGGGCGAGCGATGCGTACTTCTTCTTGGCGTCCGCTGCTGCGATGCCGATGCTCACTACGTCCATGTCAGACCGCCTGCACTGTCGAAGAGGTGGGGAGACCGTTCGTGTAGACCCAGGTCTTGCGGAGGCCCTGGCTGGTCTCGGTGTTCACGGTGCCGTCCGCGTTCCAGGTGTAGACGGTCTTGATGCCGCCCGACGTCGAGTTGGCGACCGTGCCGTCCCCGTTGTAGGTGATGCCGTCCGGCTTGAGCGTGAGCGGGACATATGTCTGGTCAGCTACCGCTTTGGTCAGATCGCCGCCGCCCTCGATCGGGTTCTCCTGCAGGTACAGCTCGACGGCCGTCTGCAGCAGCTCGATGGGCGAGTCGGGCGGGATCAGTAGCGCCGCGGTGATGAGCGACCGCAGGGTCACGGGCCCGCTCGCCGGGACGGTGATTCGGAGATCGCCGGCCAATGAGCCCGCGAAGCGCACCTTCGCGGGGCCGGGGATCAAGTCGATGCTGATGTTGCCCTGCGCGTCCGGTGACGCCTCGTGCTGCTTCGACTCGACGATGCCCGTGGCTGTCGTGCGGAGGTCGGTCGAGAACCACACGCTGGAACCGGATGGCACCTGCGCGATGTTCTTGATGTTGTCGGTTATGACCGTCACTTCGTAGCTCCTGTCCTGAGGCGACGTCCTGGGAGTGCAGCGGCTATGCGACGGCCCGCGTTGGCCGCCAAGTTCTGGATGGACCCGCCGATGATCAACGTGGTGATCGTGAAGTTGACGAATCGGAGTGCGGGCTCGTAGCCCTGGCCGAGGACGATGTTGTCGATGGATCCCGACCGGGCGAGGTACTTCGGCCACGTCGACGGGTTCTGGAACTCGTCGATCGGCTGGTCGGGCACGACGGTGATCGAGCCATCCTGCTCGAGCAGCCAGATATCGGTCGGGCCGTCGTGCGCGAGGATCTCCTGCAGCTGCTCGACGGTGAGCCGATGGTCAGGCACCGCGCACCTCGTAGCCCATCTCGCGGAGCGCCTGTGCGTGGTCGCACGGGGCCGGGTAGGTGCGCCAGGGGGAGAGGCCGCCACTCGGGTGCGGAACGGCGCCACCATTGCGGTGGGCGGGATAGACGTAGGTGTCCTCGGCGAACCTCTCGACGACGACGTGGTGCCACCCGTCGAACGGGTCGTCGAGCTTGAAAAGTCGGGCGTCACCGTTCCAGTTCGCCAGGTCGTCGTCGGTCACAAGTGTCGCGATCATGTGGTGCTCCCGCCTGTGTGGATGATGACCATTCGGCCGTTGGCCCCGGGCGCGCCGAGGCCGATGCCCTGGCCGTTCTGGGTGTTGTTCGCGCCGCCGCCGCCACCGCCTCCGCCGGGTGCGCCGCCTGCGCCGCCGTGGCCTGCGTTGGTGAAGATGTCGCCGCGGTACGCGCCGCCGCCGCCGCCACCGCCTCCGCAGGGGATGTCGGACTCGAGTGGCACGGACGCTCCGGCGGACCCGTTGTATCCGGCGTTCGTTCTACCTCCGAGGCCGCCAGAGGCGAGGGCGGTAGACCCGCCCGTATAGCCGTTGTTGCCGTTGACCTGGTTGTTGCCTCCGTCGCCGCCTGCGCCGGGTGCCGACGATGACGCCACTGCGCCCTGCGGAGTGAGGATCGATCCCGGGGCGCCCGACGTGGGGCGCACGAACGTCCCGAACGATGTCTGGCCGCCGTCCTGCCCATTCGAGGCGCCACCTGCACCGATCGTGATAGCCACCGTCGCCGGGAGGTCGGCGCAGTTGAACTCGCGGTACGAGTAGGAGCCGTCGACACCACCACGACCGGGGTTAACGACTGCTCCGTTGACGCCGGCCTCGCCACCGTTGAAGGCTCCGATCCCGACGGTGCCCTTACCTGGATTGGTCCACGTCGCGTTCGCCGAGTAGACGGTGCGCGTGCCACCACCTTCGAGGGCGGTGACGCGGACCTTGAGCTCGTCCACATCGCCGATGACGGAGCCCGCCTGCTCGGCCACTTCCTCGGTGCGGTTCTTCACGCCGAGGATGCCGCCGACGAGATCAAGGAATCCACCGACGATGCCGAATGCGCCCTGGACGAACGCTCCGATGAAACCCGTTATGCCGTTGAGGAATCCGCCGAACATGTTGCCGATCATGTTCGCCCAGAAGTTGCCCTCGAAGCTGTTCTTCACGCCTCCGGTCTGCTCGGCCTTCCACTGCGCCTGCGTCTTCTGTGAGTGCGCCGAGAGCCCTGTGCCGCTGGGGTTGGTGATCGAGCCGGGCGGATACCCGCCGGATGGGAGTGTCACTCGTCCAGCCCTTCCGGTCGCGGTGGCGGCGTCTCATCACGCTCGGCGAACACCCGCAGCAACCGTGCGATATAGGTCCGCGCGTGAAAAAGGATGCGGTCCAACTTGTTCAGCGCCTTCAATGCCTCGTCCAGTTGCGCACTGAGCATGTCGATCCGGCGCTGCATACTGCGCTCGCGGTCCTCGTGCTCCGCGTCCGCCTGGGCCCGATCGAGCCGATGGTCCGCTTCCATGTCGACGCGATCCTTGCGCCGCGCGGCCTGCTCAGCCTCTAGCGCTTCGTTGGTGCGGTCGAGCTTGGCCTGCACCGTGACCACGTCGTCGACCTTCACCTTCGACCGTGTCGCGATATAGCCGACGTAAATGGTTCCGAGGCCGGTGATTACACCACCGATGGCGACGATTTGATTGGCATCCACTAACGGTGCCCCCTGTCTCTGCACCCGATCGCTATCGAGAGCTGGATGAAAGCCACGCCCGAGGCAATGGTTCCGGCGACCACTGGAACTGGGGGTTCGGTGACGAAGGCGGAGTAGAGGATGCACGAGCCGTACAGCGCCCACAGCCCGGCAGAACCGATGTGGGCGGCGATGAACCCGTGACCTCGCACGGCGGACGCGATGAGCATGGCCGTACTGAGGGCGAACACCACCGACCACAGAGGCCCGATGCTCTCGATGTACACCACAGCTGAGACCTGACCCGGCATCAACGGCCGCCGGATCAGGGACTCAGGGAGCGAGGGCAGGTACAGAATCCCGACCGTTCCTTGCAGGATGCCGGTGCTCGCGGCGGTCAGCCGCGTGCCGAGCATCAGTCGGCCTTGCGGTGCTCACCGCGGTTGCCGAAGTACGTTCCCGCCTCTCGCGCGGCAGCGAGAATTGCAGGGACGCTGACCGGTTCGCCCTTGCGAAACGCTTCCACCGCGTCTGTTGCGACTGTGATTCCGAGGTCGAGAACCTTCGCCTCCGGGGTGACCTTGGCACGCGCGGTCTCGGCGGCTCCGATGCCGAGAATGGCCGCTGTTGCCGCGATGATGAGGTCGCCGACGGACGAGTCGATAGCCCCCCGGGTGACCAGCAGGCCCACCAGAACGAGGAGCAGCGGGTAGACGTAGAGGCGAACGGGTTCGTACGCGCGGAGCCGTGCGAGGGCGCTCACTTCTGCGCCGCCTTCAGCAGCGCGATGATCTCGTTGTTCTGCTGCATCACCCGGCCTATGCCGTCGACGAGGGTCCGCTTCTTCACCTCGCCGTCGCCGAGCTGCTCCCAGCCCTCGAAGTTCGGGCCACCCGCGAGCTGCGTCAGGATGACCGCGACGGCCTCAGTGAGGAACCGCTTACGCGTCGGGTCGGTCTCGACGGCGTTGCCGAGGATCTCGAATCCCTTGCCGTCGGGGCCGAAGAACTGCCCTGCGACTGCTGCTGCTTCGCCTGCCATGTCGAACTCCTCTTCTCGTGCGGTCGCGCCGAACAGCGCGCCCAGTTGTGCGTCGTCGCCGCGGAATGCGTTGACGTCGATGGATTGGCCGGCGACGTTGGCGGTCTCGGAGAACTGCAGAATTTGCACGGGCTTGCCGCCCATGTCGGCCCAGCCGCCGCGCTCGCCGTTGCCGCGCGCGGGTGACCAGTCGTCACCCGGGTAGAGCCGCGACGCGTAGTCGCGGCCGGACACGTAGTCGCTATTCCAGATCCCCATCGGGAGCCGGTCGAGCGACTTCCGGCTCATGCGGCCCTCCCAGAACCAGCGCGGAATGTAGACCGGGAGGAACCGGGTGAAGCCCTCGGCGCGGTACGCGTCGATGCGGCGCAGCAGGTCGTCGACGCTGCCGCCGTTCGTGGTGTCCTCGTAGTCGATCTGCAGGGGGAAGTCGATCGCGCCGGAGTGCTCGCGGAGAACGCGTGCTTCGACCTTCGGGTCGGTGTTGACGCGGCAGAAGACATACCCGCCCCAGCGTCCGGGGAAGTGCTTCGCCATCTCGGCACGGGCGCGGGGCCAATAGTCGTCGCGGTAGCCGGTGCCCTCGGTGATCTTGTGGGTGGCGAATGCGAACCCTTCGCGCTTCGCTGCGGCGAAGTCGAAGTTCCTCTGGTGGTTGCTGACGTCGATTCCGAACAGGGTCATCGTCGAGCTCCGATCATCTGAGTGAGTACCGCATCCCAGATCGCGGCGTCTCCGTCGTCGAGGGTGGGCGGGGTGACGGTGGGCGGTGGGGTACTGCCGGGCCACAGCGCACCGGAGAGCCACGGTGTGGGGTCCAGTCGGTCGCGGCCGTTCGGCGACCACACCGTGCGGTGCACCTCGAAGTGCAGGTGCGGTGCGACGCCACCGTTGGTGCGCGAGTCTGGGTTGATCGAGGCGATACGCTGGCCGGCCTCGACGCGCTGACCGAGGCGCACCTCTGGGTTGACGTGTCCGTACACCGAGGTGCCGCTGCCGTCCTCGGTCGGATGGTCCAGGACCACCCACTGCCCGAAGCCGGATGCGGGTCCCACCTTGACGACGGTGCCACCCTGCGCGGCGAAGACGGGGTATCCGCCGGATCCGCCGCTGCGGCCGTAGTCGACTCCCCAATGGGTGCCTCCGCGCCACTGTTGGTAGCCGAACGTGTCGGTGACGATGAACCCCGCAGGGATGGGCATGAATCGTGGTGCCATGACGTCCTCTCAGAGGCCCATGTGGGCGACGATGCGTTCGGCCACGACGCGATCGATGACGGAGTCGACGGTGAGGTTCTCGATGCCGAACTCGGCCAGGACCATCACCAGGCGGTCGACGTTGACCTTCAGGCGCGTCGCCAGCTCGGCGACGGGCATGTTGATGGACTCCTGACCCGACGGGAAGCCCAGCTTCGACAGCGTGTGCTCGCGCAGTTCGGCACGCTGTGACTCGGGGATCTGCGCCTCGGTGACGTCTGCGAGCGTGGTCGGCGCGGGGTCGGGCTCGGACGGATCGACCCACTCGCCCGCGGCCGTCGTCTTGTTCAGCATCGAGTCGGTCGACGGCCGGTACTTGATCTGCGGTACGGCGGCCAATCGGGCACCAGCAAGCACCTGATGGAAGCTCACCAGCTCCCAGTACTCGATCGGGAAGACGAGCGGCGCGCCGACGACGCCGGGCAGGCCCACGTACTGCCAGAGGAACGTCTGGCGCGGGTTCTCTAGGTCGCAGTTGTCGCGAGTCGGGATGCCGAGCGACTGGTCGAACGGCTCCCACTCCTCGGGTGTGCCGAGGCGGACGCCCGCAAATGGATCTCTGAACTTCATGTGCAGCAGCCCTTTCCGATCAGAACGCGCCGACTTGCTGGAATGCCGACACGAATGCCTCGATGCGCTCCCATGCGCGCTGCACGGGATCCTCGAGGGCGCGGTTGTCACCGAATGTGGGCTTCCACTCGACCGGGGACTCGTCGTCCCACGCGAGCGTCAGCTTCGACATGCGGTTCATGTAGATGCGGCCGGTCGGGTCGTTGCGGATCGTCGTCCCGCCGCGGTCGCCGAGGAAGATGTGACCCTCGCCCTGGTCACCGATAAGGAACGGTGACGCATCGCCCACGTTGATCTCGACCGACTCGTACGAGCGCGTGGCCCAGAAGCCTGCGCGGAGCACCATCAGCGATGCGAGCGTGTACGCCTTGCCCGAGCCGTCCTGAAAGAACTCGAAGAACCGAACGAAGCCCGAGTTCTGCGCTCGCGCCAGACTTTTGATCGAGATCCACGCCAGGATCGTGTCCTCGTAGAACGGCCGCAGCAGCGTGTCGACTGTGCCGCCGATGGACCCGATTTGCGCGAGGTTGCCGAGGATGTCGCCGATTGCCTGGATGCCGGCCGAGATCGCCTCGTTGACGCCGGGCATCGAGTGCCCGCCCGTGAGGATCTGGATCCCCTTGGCCGGCACCTGCTTGAACGCGTAGGTCTCGATGCCGGTCTCTTCGGCGTCGCGCCACACGCAGTAGGGCAGCTTCTTGCTGGTGCGCTTGTTGCCGGGCACGTAGTACTCAGCCGGGATCGCCGTATCGGTGGCGAGTTGCAGCGTCGTGTCGATGAAGTCCGATGCGAACTGCTCGAAGGTGCGGATCAGACCGTCGAAGAGCGTGCCGCCGTGCGCGGTTCCGCTGTACGTGCCGGACTTATCCTCGAAGCTGACAACCAGGGCGCCGTGCTTGATATTCGCACCCGGCCACGGAGGCGGATCGCCCGCGAGGTAGCGACGGGTGACAAGCGAGATCTCGCCGTCCTCCATCATGGACTTCGCCATCTCGTGGAAGTTCTTCCAGCGCGAGATCGCCATGCCCCACACGGAGCCCATCTCAAGGCCCTCGGTGAAACTCATGGGCTTGACGACGACGGACCACGTCGACTGGTCGAGGTTGAACCAGTTGCTCAGCTTCGTCGGGTCGTCAGGGATCGCCCACAGCGAGGACTGCTCGCGGAGCACCTGCAGGAACAGGCTGACGTTGAGCACCCAGGGCGATGGGCCGGGAAGCATGAACACGCGCGGTGCCTGAAATGCTGCTGGCAGGAACGGATTTGACCAGACGTGGTACCACTTGGTCTGCTCCGCGTCGGACGTGAAGGTCGCGACGACCACCTGGTCCCCGTTGTCGCGCAGTTCGAGCGTGACGTCGGACATCATGCCGCCGAGGCGTGCGCCCGTGTAGTCCGCAGTCACGACGACGTTGCGCTTCTCGCCGCGCTGCATGCGGCCCCAGGTGTCGACGAGCCACTGGCCGACCGGGTGGTCGTACGGGTGCTCGAACTGCATCGGGCCCGTGTCGCCGTCGATGACCTCGAAGCTGGCCGAGTACTCCATCTGCACGAGGTGCTGCAGCTTCATGTCGCCGTCCCACAGACGGACGGTCGGCGGCACCTCGCGGAGGTTGGTCTCGCGCTCCTTCTGAGCCTCGGTGGCAGCCCAGATCGCCTCGCACTGCTCCTCGAGGCTCAGCCCGAAGTCGATGGTGGTGCTCACGACGCCAGCTCCATGCCCTGGCACCGCGTCCACAGCTGCGGCATGACGAGCTTGACCATGGCGCCGCCCGCGGGTGCGTTTGTCACGGAGACGGGCAGCTGAGTGCGCGGGGTGTACGGCGGGATGACGTACTGGAAGTAGCGGCCGGGCACCGGCATCTGGCCGAGCAGGTTCGTGTCGTGGGCGTCGCGCACCATGAGCTGCTTCGGATCGAGGTCGACGGTGAAGCCGCCCTGCGTCGTGCCGATCGGCGGCATGATGATCTTGCGCGCCGAGTCGTCGCGGCCACGGAGCTTGTCGGTGCCGGGCACGCGGTGACCCTTGCGGCCGGTCCACGAGAAGTCGGGCAGCACCCAGTTCCCGCGAGTACCAACCCACTTGATCGCCATCGGCACGTCGGTCGGGTTGTAGACCTCGACGAAGCCCGAGCCCGACGAGCCGGTCGTCGACCAGGTGCTCGTCTTCGGCTCCTCGTACCAGAACGGCTGGCCGGCGCGGAGCGGGATGATCGGATTCGAGTAGCCCTGGACGTTCGGGTCGACGTCGGGATTGAAGTCGGGCTGCTCCCACAGCTGCACGTCGAGCATGCGGAGGCCGGACTGCTCGCTGGTGTAGTCGATGCGTGCGAGCGTCGAGTCGGGATCCCAGTCGTCCTCGCGGTAGTCGAAGCACTGACGGAACGCCGACTCGATCGCTCCCCACTTCGCCGACGTGCGGTCGTCGGAGATGTGGAAGCCGAGCGAGACGTCGCGCACGAGGCGCTTGCGGCGCTTCATCGCGCCGCCCGACTGATGCGCCGAGGAGACCCATGTCGTCGAGGTGGGCGCGTCGTAGATGCCCTTGACCTGACCCTCGCCGAGGTAGACACCCTTCGAGCCCTGACCGACGCCGTGGACGGGCCAGGTGCCGGAGCCGTCGCAGCCCTGGATCTCGATCTTCGCCGACTCGAACAGCGGTGAGGAGTACATCAGAACGGCCTGTTCGAGCTGCGCATGTGCTGGCGCGTCATGACCTGCGTGATCCGACGCATGATCTCGTCGGCGTTCGCGCCCTCGATCTTCGCGATGTTCAGCGAGTTGTCCACGCCCCCTGCGGGTGCGGGGTCAGCAGTGAGAAGTCCGGTCACGTTCGCCAAGGCCTCGTTCGCTCCCGTCTGATTGTCGATGATGTTGATGCCCGGCCGGACGATGCCGCCGGAGTCGAAGACGGGCACGGAGCCCATCTGCCGACGGCGCATCCACTCGTCGTGTTCGGGCGTGCCCTGAGGCGGTTCGGGATCGAACTCCTCGATGCGGATGTCCTTGCGGGCGAACGTCGGGTAGTCCGTCGTGAGCCAGCGGGACTGGCCGAGGCCGAACGGGATCTGCTCGGAGAGCGCGTCGAACGCCACGCCCGCGAGGTCGGAGCCGAGCTGCTGCACGCGGCCCTTGATCGAGAACGTCTCGGGTGTGGAGCCCGACGCTGATGCAGCGCTGTCCGTGGTGGACGTCGACGCGGGATCGGCTGCCGACTCGGGAGTGACGGGCGTCGTCGTGGTGCGCGAGTTGGCCGCGTCGATGAGGGCCTGGGCCTCGTCGGCCTTCGCCTGGTAGTTCGAGCCGTCCGAGAACGCCGATCGTTGGACGGCTTGAGCCATCTGCGCCTCGGTCATCTTCTCGCGGTCGGCCACCGCACCGAGCGCGTCGTAGTACTTGTTCGTCGCGTAGTCGATGTCCCGAACCTGCTCTTCGGTGCCCCAGCCCTGCGACGGCCGCTGCTGAAAGACGCCCTTGCTGTCACGGTCGCCGTAGTCGAGGTTCTGCAGGTCCGACTCAGCGAGCCCCGCCATGACCGCCGACTTGATTTCGCGGTCGGTGAATCCCCGCGCGCGGCCGGTCAAGAGAATCTTGTCGACGATCTGGTCGCGCTCAGACAGAGTGGCTCCGGAAGCGTTCTGCGCGGCGGCCGAATCGGGATCGGTCGGCGCGTTCAGCATCGCCCAGTGGAAGTGGTTCGTATGGTCGCCAGCGCCCGCGTAGAAGCTGCGATCGACGGGCATGCCATCCTTGATCTGACGGTCGAATCCGGGATCGTCGTAGATCAGCTCAGCGCTGTCGGGGAAGTTGTCGGCGACGAAGTTTGCACCTGCCAACTGCTCGGCAGTGTTGCCCGATCCGTTCGAGAAGTCGGCTGCCTGGCCGGTGCCGTGGTAGCTACCGGCCTCGTCCCGCAGACCCGAGGTCAGCGTCAGCGCCGGGAAGCGCTTGGCGATGATGCCGCGCATAGCCTCGACGACACCGCCGTCGGCGAACTTCTCGAGGCGCATACCGAACCGAGTGGCGATCTGCGACAGGATCATCGTCGAGCGAGCGCGCTTCGACGGATCGAGCGGGATGTATCCCTCGCCGCCGGTCTCGGGCTCGGCCCAGACACGCATGGCGCCGGCCGGAGCAATCTGCGCGACGTGGTCCTCGCGGAGGCCGCCCTGGGCGAAGTAGTCGACCATCGCGCCGTCGGCATACCGGCCGCCGGGAACGCGCACACCACGAGCCGTCAGGCCATCGACTGCAGACGCATCGAGGTCCACGACGACGGGGAGCGTCTTCGGCTTGATCAGCTCGTCGATCGCTACCTGCGCGTTGGCCGTATTTGCGGTGATCTCGACCTTGCCGTCGGGCAGCGTCGTCACGGTGAAGCCCAGGGCCTCGAGACGCGCCTTCGCGTCGGCGTCGAGGGTCTCGACCGTGATCGACTTGTCGTCAGGGACCAGGTCGACCTTGCTCTTGAGAATGTCGAGCGCGAGCTGCTTCTCGGCCATGTTCGGCTGGTCGATCAGCGTCGACACGACGGACGGGATCCCGATGTACTTGTCAGCGAGCCGCTGCGCAGCGTCGCCTGTGATCCCTAGCGTTCCGACCTGCTCGATGAACTTCTGCCGAGACTGCTCGACGACGTCCGTAGCAGCCTGCTGGGCACCGGACAGGTCGCCGTTCGCGACAGCAGCGTCGCGCGCCGCGCGCGCAGCATCGAGAGTGGCGTCGCGCTGAGCGATTGTGACGTCGAGGAACTTCCGACCAGCCTCGGTCGCGACGTCGATCGTGTTCGTGTCGAGGTTCACGGACGGGGCCACGCCCTCATCGGTGGGCTTGACTGCCTCGCCCGTCGACTGGAACGCGTCCTGCAGCTGGGAGTTGGCCTGCTCGAGGTCGAGCGGGTTCCCGTTCAGCGCATCGAGTGCCTGCTTGAGGGCGTTGGTTCGATCCTCGGCACTGGACGCGGAGTCGGACAGCACGTCCATCTGCTCAGCGAACGCTGACGCGGACTCGCCACCCAGGTCCATCGCCAGCGCTGTGTCGCGCTGGATCGCCTCGGCCTCGGTGAGCTGAGAGTTCGTCTTCGCGATCGACTCGGCCATGTCGACGGCGCCGTTACCCGAGTCGTCGAGGCTGCTCCGGAGCTGGCCCAACGTCGGGATCAGGTCGCTACTGTTCGCGCCGGCCGCCTTCAGCTTGGCGTTGTAGTTGTCGATCCGCCCCTGGACGTCGTCGTACGCCGAGCCGCCCTCAGTGAGCGCCGTAGTGACGTCGTCGAGCGAGACGCCCACCTTGGAATACGCCTCGGCGTTGTTCTGGTAGACCTTCGACGACTCGGTCGACTTCGAGATGTTCTCGGCGATGACGTCGTTGACCTTGCGCAGGGCAGCCTCGTTGCCGAGGTGGGCGGCAGTGATGTCACTACCGGCGATGCCGTAGTTGCGCGCCGACTCGATCATCCCGTTGTCGGCCAGGATCTTCGCCTGCGCCGCGATGGTCGCGCCCGTCACCGCGCCCGTCTGGGCGTCGAGCGTCTCCGAGATCGCCTTGATGGCAGTGGAGTTCGCCTCCGCTGCTTCTTTCGCCTGCTGGTTTTTCTTGACCCAGAAGAACAGGGCAGCGCCCGCCGCGAGGACGGCGATGCCGAACGGTCCACCGAGTGCGGAGACGATGCCGCCGCCTGCGATCTGCAGCGCCTTGCCTGCTGCTGCAGCGGCGCCGGCCGTCGTCGCGAAGCGAGTAGCGCCCGTCGAAGCATTCACGAACGCGGTACCGATTCGCCCGACGTTGCCGCCCTGCTGGCTGAGCACGATCATCGAGGCCGAGAGCCGCCCGACGCTGGCCTGCGTACGTCCAGCCGCGGTCTGGGCGAACGATGTCGCGGTTGCGAACGCGCCGATACGTGCCGCCGCGCCACTCGCGGCTGCACCCGCCTGGGCCAGTAGCGGAGGGATGAAACGCCACGCGAGGAAGGCTGCGCCCAGCGCCAGCACCTCGTCAGAGTGCTCGGCAAGCCCATTGAAGGCGGTCGCCGTGGCCGTACCAATGGCAGCGAGAGGAGGGAGTACCTGCGCGGTGACAGCCTCACCGAAGGTGCCGAGGGCGTGCTTCGCCAACTCGATCTTGCCCTCGGTGGTGTTCGCGTACGCCTCGGCCGAGCCGCCGAACTGGGACTCGAGTTCGCCGAGCACGATCTTCTGCGCCGACAGGATGTCGTTGACCTCGACGAAGCCCTCGATCTGCTTCTTCTGCTCAGCCGAGAACGTGATGCCGACGCGAGCAAGCGCAGAGATGCCCTTGATGGGATCGTTGAGCGCCTTGCCGAGCTGCAGCGACGCGGCCTTCATGTCGGTGCCGGTAGCCCTCGACAGGTCCGTCATGACGCCGACGGTCTGGTCGAAGATGTCGTTACCGTCGCCGACCTCGTTGCGAATGTTCTTGAAAGTCAGCAGGAAGTTGGCACCCTGCTGGATGGTCTCGGCCTCGGTGGCCGTCAGGTTCTCGAGTTCACCCGCGAGATCCTCGACATGCCCAGCGGACACCTTCGCGGCGTTGCCCGTCGAGGCGATGACCGTCTCGGTCTGAGTGTTGATCCGCTCGATGCGCTGCAGAGACTTGATCGAGTCGTTGACGAACCCGACGATCGCCGCGCCCGCCAACAGGCCGGACGCGGCGCCGACGAGCTTGCCCGCAGAGCCCGAGAAGGCGTTGCCGTAGCGCTGACCCTGCTCGCGGCCACTGCGCTCAAGGCCCGGTCCGACCTGACGGTTGAACTCGGGCACGAGTCGAGAGGTCTCGGGGAGGATCGACACATACGCGACTGCAAGCTCTGACGCCACGCGAACCTCCTATGCAGAGTCGGGAATGTCGGTCCACGTCTCGCGCCGCACAATGCGACCGATGGTGGACTGAGAGACCTCGTACGACAGCGCGATCTCCTCGCGCGTGAATTGGCCGGCAGCAGAGAGCGATCGGATCGCTACAGCCTGCTCGGCTGTGAGCTTCCCGCGACGCTCTTGCGGCTCGTCCGACACCGCGTGCAGGTGCCCGTACTCGCGAGCGACCTTGGCGGCCATCTGATCCATCGGGATGGCCTTGCCGCGGTAATGCTTCGTTTCGTCATCGGACACGACACCGGGACGGGGCAACGGTTTCGGTCGACGGATGCGCTTGGCGCCGTCGGCCGAGATCATCCAGTTGTGCTCGGCGAGCTTGTCGTAGACCAGGGCGAGCAGGAAGTCGGTGTGCGACCAGATCGCCTCGGCCGGATGCAGTTGCCGGTAGAGCTCCGACGTTCGCGGGGAATGCCGGATGATGACCGCTAGGTCGTCGAGCGAGAAGTCCTGCTGGCCGATGTACCGGAGCCTGAGGCCTTTGTCGATGAGGTCCGCTTCGATGGCCTCTTCGTGTTCGTAGACGAACTCGAAGAGGCCGATGATTCCGGGAGCGACTGCTTCGCACCGGATTCCGTGATCCAGTAGTTCTCGATCCACGCGATCTGGTCGTCGTCGAGCTTGGCGACGATCTTGCCGGCGGCCGGATCGAGCAGTGCGACGACTTCGCGGATCAGCTGGCCGAACTCGGACTCGACCGCTTCGGGGTCGAAGTTGCGCGCCTGGGAGAGCTTGCGTGCAGCCTTGCTCGTGGGATCGACGTAGCCGAGCTTCGGGAGCGAGAAATTCGTCAGCGACTTCTCGTCACCGGGCTTGGTCTCGACCTCGAAGAACACGCGGTTCTCGGGCTTGGCGGCGAAGTAGTTGATCGAGCGCGGTACCCGATGGACGGGTATGTCGACGGTGTCGACGAGTGAGTCAGTCATGCAGCGACCCTTCCGATTCCGCAGCGGCCCGAAGGCCCCGCCTGGTGAAGGCGGGCCGCTGCATTGGTTACCTGCACCAGGCGGGGATCAGGGCGCTCAGGCGCCGGTCGTGATTCCGTTGTTCGCGTACTCGTAGAGCTTGTTGCCGAGCGAGTCCGCGAAGCACTCGACGGTGAGCTGACGGCTCAGCACGTTGGTGTGCACGAGCTGGGCGTCACCGACGGTCGTGACCTGACCGTCCGGCACCCACAGGCGGAGCTTCTTGGCGTCGTCGATGACGTCGATCAGCCACACCTTGTGCGGGAGCTTCTTCGCGTTCTTCACGGTCGCGATGCGAGTACCGAGCGTCGAGGTCGCCGGGGTTACGACCACGTTCGTGTCGCCGTTGACCACCTTCGCGACTTCCTCGTTGAGGAACTCGAGCACGGTGAACTGCAGGGTGACGGTGTGATCCGTCTGGACGACGAGCACCGTGTCACCGCCGAAGGCCTTGATCTTCGTGGTGTCGCGACCCTCGGTGAGGGTCACGCCGTCCTCGCCGATGTAGCCGAGCGACTTGGCCGCGACGGGAGGCGCGGTGGTCTCGTTGGTCGGGCCGACGGTTCCGAGCGGTCCCCAGAAGATGGGGCCGGAGACGGGCGGCAGTGCGTTGAATACGTTGGCGGCAGTCTGCGCCATGATCGGCCCCTTTCAGGCACGTATGCAGCGGCCCTGATGGGGAAGGTGAAGCAGCCCCGCCTGGATCGGCGGGGACGTGTCAGACGGCTCGGCCCGCGAGGGCGAACGAGACCGTGAACTGGTACCGAGGCAGGTCGGTACGCGGGTCGGGAAAGAACGTGGGCTCGCCGACGGTCTCGACGTAGCGCACGAACGCATCGCCGACAGCCCCCCGGGTGGCGCAGGCGATGGCGTAAGCCATCTCCGCGAGGTCGGCCGCCCGGTCGCGGTCGGTGTCCCAGCACTCGACGATGGTCGAGCGCAGAGCGGTCGTGAGATTGGGCCGCGAGGAAGGTCCACCCGCGGTGACCTTGACGATGCGCCCAGGTCTCTTCGGCGAAGGAATGGTGTCGGAAACGTGCGCCGGATCGTTCCGCGCGGCCAGCCCGTCGTGCAGCGCCGCAATGGCGACGGGCTCGACGGCCGGGAAGACGATCACTTCGGCGGTGGGAATCACGTCGGGCGTCCGGCGCTGAGGTTGTTGACGAGCGTGTTGTCTCGGGCGTTGCGTACCATCGCCTTTGGTGTCGTGGTGATCACGACGCCGCGAACGCGACTGCGGCCCTGGGTTACCTGGGCCTCGAAGCCCTCGCCGCACGCGCTGGCGACCGCTTCAGTCATGCCGCGGATCAGCGCCTCGGTCTCGGGCGCCTTTCGGATGCGCTGGAACTCGGCGATATTCCAGACGAAGCGAGTAGCCATCACTCGCCGCCGGCGGTGTACTTGCTCGTGGTGACGATCGTCGCGGCCGGGATCGTGATCCGGACCGCGGGGACGACGCCGCCATTCGCTCCGAGGTTGTGCAGGACAGGCTCGGCCTCGGTGAAGAACACCGGGAACTCGGCGCCATCGATACGAAGTTCGACGCCGGCCGACGTGTCGATCGAGATGCTCTCTGCGAGAGGCTTGCTCATCCGTTGACACCTTTCAGTCGGACGACGACGCCATGACTGCGTCCCGAGTCGGTGTTGGTCCACTCGTCGGGTCGGCCATCGACGTAGTAGCGCTGTCCGTAGACCTCGACCTGGTCGTACTCGTTCAGGTCGGGAGGCCTGCGGAAGAAGAGCGTCGGTGCGAGCGTGATCGCGTTCCGTCCAGGCTCGGACGGTTCCGTCTGTCCGGCGGGCGCGAAGTTCCGGGCGCGTTCGCTGTGCGTCGGCGACGTCGGGTAGTTGCGAACCTGAGTGTTTCGGTTGTTCACCGGGCCCAGCGTCGGGCGGAACACCTTGACCTCGACGTCGCGCTTCACAGGTCGGGCCTGCGGTAGCGGTCGAGTACGGCGCGCTCATGGGCGAAGAGTCCCAAGCCGCCGCCGACGCCGGATGAGAGCTGAGCCGCCGAGAACGAGAACGGTCCGGCAGAGTCCTGCACGGCGCCCTGCGGCGACGAAGCTGCCCGGGCGGCGAGCGAGTAGACGGTTGCGACCAGATCGTCGGCGCGGCTGAATCCGTCGCGCAGGGAGACGATGAGAGCCCGATAACGGGTCGTCCAGCGGTGGCAGTTCGAGCGGCGCAGCATGCCCGCTCGAGACCACTCGTAGTCGGTCGCTGCGAGCGTTACGCCGTTCTCGACGACGCTGACGATGTTCTCGACGAGGAGGGTGGGGAGGATGATCTCGCTCGCTCCGTTGCCATCGAGCACGATGTCGCGGTCGACGACCGGAAAGACGTGCCAGCCGCAGTAGTTCCGCACAGCATCCGTCGCCGCCGCGAGGAAGAACTTCGTGAGTTCGTCGGTTTGCTCGAGGTCGGTTCCCTCGACGAAGCTCGCGAGCTGAGCGAGATCGCCCAGTGTCTCCTCGACGGTGGCGACGGGCTGTGTCATGCCCCGGCTGCCTTGTTGGCCGGTGCGGCTGCAGCCTTGTTGGCCGTCGGCTTCGACGCCTTGGCAGCGCTCCGACTGGACGACTTGTCGGAGTCCTTGAGACCTCGCGCCTTCGCATCCTCGGAGGAGAGCTGCAGGGTCGCCGGGTAACCGTTGACCTCGACGTCGTACTCGGCGAGTTCCGCCATGTCCGTACTCCTGTCCACTGGTGCCCCAGTCGGGCGCGGGACCGAAGCCGCCGCGCCCGACTGGGAGCTGATGAGAGCCACCGGAATCAGGCGGTGGCGACCTTGACGAATGCGGTCGGCCGGGTGACGGCGAACGCGATGCGCTCCTCGGCGAGGATCGCGACCATGTTGCGGATGAAGAAGTCCGCGTGCGAGTCGGTCATGGTGACCGTGGTCTGCTCGCGGTCCCACAGCACGGCCTTGGTGAAGTCGCCCAGCAGGGCGGTTCCGTCGGGCTGCGACTCGGACTCGACGACGGGGATACCCCACAGGGTGCGCGGTCCCATCGCGAAGGGGCCGGCGCCGCGGTAGCGCAGCTCGCCGTCCTGGGCGAGGTCGATCTTCTCGACGTCGGCCGGGCTCATCACGACGCCGTTGGGGGCGACGCGACCGATCGTGCGGGCCTTGGTGATGCCCTTGCGCACGGACTGGAAGAGGTCGGTGGAAAACGCCTGCGTCTGCAAGCCGGACCAGTTCGCGATGCCCGTGAGGTTCTCACCCGTGCCGTTGCCGTTGAGGATCTGCGCTTCCTCGGCCTCTGCGATGTCCGAGCGCAGCTCGTCGTTGATCAGACCTTCGAGCTGGCCGACGTCGGCGAGTGCGCGCTTGGTGGCGGGCACCCACTCGGCGATGGTCCGCACTGTCGCGGTCTTGCGCTCGAAGGCCCATGCGCCCTCGGGCTTGTAGCCACCTCCGGCCGGGAGGACCAGCGCGCCGGCCGTGCCGGGTGCGGTGGGAGCCGCGCTCGACGTGGCCTCGGCGACGGTCGCCGCGGCGTTGGTGTGCGAGGTCTGCTGGACGTACTCGACGGTGTCGGAGCCCGTGGTTCGCACCGAGACCAGGTCGCGGATCTTGAGCTCCTTGCGGCCGAGCATCTCGACGATGCCGGTCTGCTCGTTGACCACGAAGGTTCCGGCCGAGGTGTCGCTGCCGCCCGTGAAGAGCGACTTGACAAGAGACTTCACCGGGATGGGGTCGGACTGGAAGCGGGAGCGCTCGGGGACGTGGCCGCCCTTGTACGGCGCCATGGCGGCCTTGAACTCTGCCGACTCGACGATCTGCAGTCCGAGCGACTTCACGCGGTCTCGGACGGTGCCCGTCCCCTCGGGGCCGGTGGCCGCGAGGTCGTCGGAGGCGGCGGGGCCGATCTCCTTTGCGAGGGCGTCGGCGTCGTCGAGGACGGCCTGGTCGGCCTTCGCTGCCTTGATCTGCTTGAGCAGATCGCGGCCCTTCTGCATCTCCGTCGAGTACTCGGAGCGCTCGGTCTCGGTCATGTCGCGCGACTCGCCGGATGCCTTCTCGGCGATCTCGCGTGCGCGCTTGGTGGCGGCCAGTGCCGCTTCCTGGAGCTGCTTCAGCTTCATGGGGTGTGCCTTTCTCGGCAGGTGATGGGGGATGTCATGCGAGCGACAATTCGAGGTCGATCGCGTCCAGCAGCGCCGAGTCGACGACGGACGGGTTGAAGCCAAGACCCTCGGACTTGACGTTGCCGCCCTCGTCCTTGGTCTCGGTGTGACCGCTGGCCTTCTCCTCGTCGGATTCGAGAACGGCGAGCACGCGACCCAGGGAGTCGTATGCCGTGCGTAGCTCGGTCTCGTTCTTGGCCGAGATCACTCGACCGGCCTTGATGTCCTCGGCGATGCGGTCGGCGACCCGGGCGGCCGACTTCACTCCGAGAATCTCGGTCTCCTGGTTGGCGCCGATGGGCACCACGGAGACCTCGTACAGGTGCAGCTTGCGGAGCGCGTAGTACGACTCCTTCTCGCCGCCGGCAGCGTCGGCGCGCTCGGCGTACCCGCCATCGAGCACGTCATAGGCGAAGCTCATCTGCTCGACGCGCTTGCCCTTGAGGAGGCGGTAGACCTGCGGCGCCTTCGACCCGGGGAGCGGGTTCTCGAGGTCGATCTTGATCCGGACCTTGAGGCCCTTCTCGTCTTCCTCGGCTGAAACAACGTGCCCGATGTTGTAGTCGGGGTCGCTCATGTTGTGGCCCCAGAGCGCGGGGATCGGCGCGTCCTTCGAGTTCCACTCGGCGAGCGTGTCTGTGAAGGCGCCCGGCTCGACGATGTCGCCGTAGGAGTCCTTGTTGCCGAAGACGCTGGCGTACGCGATGAACTCGCCCTCGCCGAGTCCGTCGTCGGGCCCGACCTTGAGCGCGGTGACGGTGCATGCCTTGGTGATCATCTGGTTCCTTCCGATCAGTCCGCGAGGGTGATCTCGATCGAGCACTGGCAGCCGGCCACTTCGTCGGCACCGCCGACCGGGTCACCCGGCCAGGTCATGCCGTTGCTGAACACGTCGTCGATCCCGACCGTCTCGCCGTCCATGTAGGCGTGAGAGCTGCGAGGGTTGCGGGAGTTGACGATCCAGGTCTTCTCGGACTTGGACGGCGCGAGTTGCTTGCCTGCCTCGGCTGAGGCGAACGCCGAGTAGGTGGTGATGAGGGCCGCGGCAGCCTGGACAGCACGCGAGGTCTTCGCCGTCTCGAATACCGACGCGGGCGTGTGATCCTCGTCGTCCGATGCGAGCGCGTCGTCGATCTGCTTGCGCGTCGTCGAGTTGATCGCCGAAGCACGGGAGTCCGAGACGGCGCGGAGGAACGCAAGGGTGCGATCGGGGTCGTAGTCGTCGCGCTCGAAGCCGAGCGCTGCTGCTGCGGCCGGTCCGATCTCGCCCGCGGTGAGCGTCCCGATCTTCATCAGGTCGTCGGACAGTTCGCCGTTCCAGCGGTCCTCGTCCCACCACTCGGCATCAGCCTTCGCGCCCAGCGCCGAGAGCACCGACTTACCCTGTCGACGGAAGAACGCCGCCAGGATCTCGGCCGCCTTCGTCTCGTACGTCTCGCCCGCGCGCTCCTTGAATCGGAGCTTCCCTGCCCGCTTCGGAGGCGCCGAGTCGCGGGGCGATGCCTGACCGCCGACGAGCACGTTCAGCGGTGTGACCAGGTCGTCGCCGCCGTCGATCTCGGGGAGGTTCTGACGAGCGCGGATCTCGTTCGTCGTCATCCATGGGCGGCCGGACGCCGAAGCGTTCGCGCTGGCCTCCTCCTCGAAGGTGCCGCGCAGCTTCTCCTTGAGGTTGAACTCGAGGTAGACGTCGTCGGTGTCAGCCAGGTCGGGAAGCAGCTGCAGTGCCAGCTCCTCGGTGATCATGGTCAGCCACGGTCCGAGGGTGTCCTGGTAGAGCATCTTGTGCTGCTCGGTGATATTCGAGAACGTCGCGTGATCAAGGATGCCGATCATGGGCGGCGGGATGAAGTACGCCGACGCGACCTCTTCCCGGGTGAGCTTGCGGGCCTCAATGTACTGCAGCTGCTCGGCGGTCTGCGACGCGGGGACGAACGTCATACCGTCCTCGAGCACCGGAGTGCCACCGGCTTCGGGGCCACCGCCGGAGTACTGCGAGCGCCACGATGTACGGAACTGGGTGCGCGCCTCGTCGCTCCACGCTTTCGATCCGGCCGGCCTACTCAGATAGCCGGAGACGCGAGCACCGTTGCGCAGAACCTGCTCCCGCATGCGGCCTGCTTCGTACTCCTCGGCGAGGGTGCGGCGCAGTGATTCCAGCGGCGACGATCCTGAGGTGGTGTCCGGCGAGTAGCCACGGAAGTGCACCACCTGATCGGCGGGGTAGACCTTCTTGCCGCGGCTGCCGCGGATCTCGTACGCCTCCGGCCACAGCCAGCTGTCTCCGACGGGCGTAATCATCCACGGCGGGATCCGAACGAGACCGTTGCTGGCGAGTTTGAGCCAGAACGCGTTGTCGTAGATGCCCAGGTCGTGGACCAGGCCGTCGAACATGCGGTAGCGCGTGGTGCGAGGATTCGGCTTGCTCAGCATTGACGCCAGTGGATGCTGAGTGAGCCGCTCGCGGTCGGTGTCCGAGACGCGACGGAAGACATGACAGTTCAGCTGTGCGATGTTGCGGGCAAGGAACGACACAGTCGTGCGCACCGCGGCCTGCCGCTTCCACAGCTCGGCGTACGTCGCTGTGAAGTCATCGGCGAGACGGATGCGCTGGACGATGCCGCCAGTGGGACGGGACAACCCGCGGAGAGTGCCTTCGGAGACGACGAACGCCACAGGTCACCGCCTCTCGATCAGATGAGCTGGATGAAGTCGACGTGTTCCTTCTCGATGACGATTGACCCGTCGACGGGTGCTGGCTGCGTGCCGGTTTGGTGAACGACGGCGTCCTTGACCTCGATTAACCGGCCGCGCGACGTCGTGACAACGCCTTCGATGGCGGTGCTGGACTTGAGATTGATCATCACCCGTCGATGGACAACGAGGTTCTTGTAGGCATCCATGCAGCGGACCTTTTCGTCAGACGACCATTAGGGGTCGTGACTCGTAGACCGAGTCCGGTTCCGGCTCGGGTATCTGGTCGAGGCCCCAGTCGGCGCCGTTGGCGGCGACCAGTGGCGCCGCGTCCAGGGGGGACTTGCGCCGGTCGATCATCCAGGCGTCACCTGCCTGCTTCACGGCCGCGGACGACGCGGCAACATCGAGGACCGGCTGCGTGGTGTGGAAGACCAGTGGTGCGTCGACGCTGGTGCCCGGAGTCGTCTCTTCCTTGTGGGTGACGCGGTCGTAGAACGCTCCCGATGCCCGACCGAGCTCGGTGCCTTCCCACTTCACGATCGGGAAGAGTTGGTTGCCGTCCTCGTCGGTCTCGGCGAGCAGTTCTTCGAGGAGTGACGACACCGGGGCACCTATCGCTTGAAGCGTCAGGACATCGAAGACACCGGCGAGGCGACGTTCACGCAGCCACGGTTTGACCCAATCGGTTCCGGCCCGCTGAGCGACGATCTCCACGTGGCGATTGCCGTCTTCGCGGTACCCACAGAAGGCGATGTAGGACATGGCACGATCCCATGACACGTCCACGCAGGCCGAGATCGGTGAGCCCTCCGCGATCGACGACGTGTCGTCGGTGCCGGCGGCCCATGCCCCGGGGGGATACGGACCACCGTTCACCGTCGACAGCCACCGACACAGCACCTCGACCTCGAAGACCGCCTTCGGATCCGTCTTCAGCGCGGCCGCGATCGCCCGATCGGTAATCACGTCCTCGACGACGTCCGTGTGGTTCATCGACGGGTTCGCCTGCGCCCACGCCTTTCGGTCGTTCCTCGCCGCGTTCGGTGGGGCGGAGTACTCGAAGAACCCGATCGACTCCTCGTCAAGTTCGTCTTCCCACTCGTCGAAGTCCGCGTCGTTCGCCTGGGCATCGAGCACGTCCTTGTCGCCGTCACCGTCTGGCCACCCCAGCTCCTGATGCGCCGACGCCCGCAGGTACCGGAGCACCACAGACAGGAAGTCCCCGGCATTCGAGAAGCACCACACCTGGGCCTTCGGCCGGGCAAGTGTTGTTTTCGTCGACGCTGCCCACGAATCCCAGGACTGGTGCTCACGCAACTCGTCGAGCAGCACAAGGTCACCGGAGAATCCGCGGGCGCCTCGACGCGAGGCCGCGGCGACACGGTACTGCTCGCCGTTGTCGAGGATCATCGCCTTCTTGCCGGTCTGCTGCACGATGTTCTCGATCAGCTCGGCGAGCTCCGGTTCCGACTGCGCCATCTCGACCGCTTCCGCCCACGCCTTCTCGGCGTTAACGAGATCCTGTGCGGTGCCGATCACGGTGCGGGAGCCCTTGGCGTAGATGTGCCACAGCGCCAGAACCAGCATGATCATTGTCTTGCCGTTCTGACGGGCCACCAGCAGAACGACGGTTCGGAAGCGGTACAGGCCGTCCGGTCGTAGCTCCAGCGCGTGGATCAGAACCCACTTCTGCCAGGGCAGCAGAGCCAGTCCCAGCACCGTCTCGGCGAAGGCGATTGCAGCGAAGCCGTGCGAAGTCTTCGGCGTCAGCTCCCGCAGAGGAGGAGTGAAGATGCGCGGAGTCTCGAATCCCCGCAGAGCGCCTGCTTTCACGACCCTGCCGTCATCTCACGAACCGCAGCCAGCTTCCCCTTCCGGCTGCGGCCACCCTTACCGAGCGTTTCCAGAATCTCCGCCAGACGTCCCGCAGCGGCGGGGTGCTGAGGCAGCGCCGCAGGGTTGTCGAGCACCTGAGCCATTGATCGAGCGGCGGCTGCCAAACCTGGACGCTCGGCAACCGTCGACAGGAACCCGAGCTCCTTCTCCACAGCCGAGGTGGCGCTCTCTGGAATTGATGCCTGCACCGGAAGGTCCGGCACCGACGCGATCAATGATCGTTGCGTAGGCGCGTCCGCCTTTTCGGCGTTCTGCTTCTGGCGACGCTGCCGGCGGTACGCAGCCTGCGCTGCCTTGCACGTGTCACAGCGGCATCCGGCCAGGTAGCGCGTCCGATTGTGCACATCAGCCATCGAACACCTCCCTGGTACATGTACCGCCCAGCCCCTGCGCGCGATGTTTCTGCCTGCCGGGGAAGGTCTCCTGTGCGGGGCGGCCTAGCGGTGTAGACGCCCCTACCCCTCTGACCTGCGGTTATGCGCCGCAGTCGGGTTCTGTCGGCCGGTCCTACAGGGCCGCAACGCTCTGACCTGCGTCGATGGTTCGGTCACCCGCCAGTGCAGGTCGGTCGGCGGGCGTCGGGGTCCACTGGTCGAACAGCTTCGCGAACGCCTCGGCGTAGGTCGGTGCTGTGACGGCGACGTACTGCCGCATCTCGACGCTGAGCGTGTACGTGCTGTGGATCCTGGTCGCGTTGTTCGACCCGAAGGTGCGGATGTAGTCATGCTCGGCTTCGAGTTGAGCCTCGGTGAGCTTGTCCGATGCGACCACCATGACGTGGTCGCCGTACGGTATGCCGACCATCGCGAAGTCGAGACGTTGCGGTGCGTGCATCACCACTCCCTCGACCGGACACCAAGGCCTGGCTTGTAGTTGCGGTTTCCTCTGCGTTTGTTGCATGAGGCGTGGGCCGCGACGCAGTTGGCTGGGTCGTTCTCAAGGTGGGGGTGCGTGGACCGTGGGTGGATGTGCTCGACGGTGAACGCTTCGGTGTCGTTGTGCGGAAGCGTGTAGTCGATGGGTTGCCCGCAGATCCAGCATGGTCGGCGTTGCTGTCGTAGTTCCTCGGAGATGCCGATGAGGCGGTATGTCTTGCTGGGCATCAGCACCTCCGGTCGTGCATGATGCGGCGACCGATCCAGCGGAGGAGCAGTACGAGTTGCCTGTCGTACCAGTCGTCGACGCGGGATGCGAGGCCGGTCATCGTCGTCTCCGATCGAAGTGTGAATGGCCCTGTGACGGGGGCCGGCCGCGTTGTCGGAGGTACGCCGTAGCGCTGTCGGACAACGAGTCCCGGCGAACACAGGCCGGGTTTCCTGGTGTGATGCAGCAACACCCTCTGGCGAGGAAATGGGCGCCGTCGTGGGGACCGCGCGAACGGTCGATTGCATCGTGCGCTTTGGCGAGGATCCGTGAGCCCGCCGTATGCATCAACCAGGAACGCGAAAGGCGCGAGAGACCCAGTGGGTTACCTCTCGCGCCTTGCGGCGTCAGCTTAGCATCCGCGCCTGGTCAGAGCACGCGTACTGACGTGTGTCGCGAATAGTGTTCGGAGGCCCGTGTCACGATGCCTTCTTGCGCCCACGTTCGTTGATGTCCAGTGCATCGTCGAGTCGGTAGAGGGACTGCCCGTACAGGTTGGTGCCGGACGGGGTGAGCTTCCCTCGGCGGATCCAGTTGCGCACTCGCTCTTGCGGAATGGTGCCACCGAGAACGATGGTCATCGCGGTCGCCAGTTCGTCGGGTGTGTACTTCCGAGTCCTCACCGCTGCGGCCATGTGCGCCTGCATGACCTGAACGTCGCACACCACCATGCATGTTCGGCACTTCACCGCGTCCGTCTTGGGCACCACGTAGACGCCGTCGCACCGGACGCCCGGAAGGTCGGACTGGCAGGGGCCGGCGAACTCCGTGGCGACTGGGCGATCGATGGCACGCTTGGCGTTCTTCCACGCCTTCTCGATGTCGACGTACGCACCGCCGGCCGTGTCGATGGCAGCGAGCTTGATGACGTGAACGCGGATCCAGTGCGCGTACTCGGGTGATCGCAGCTCACCGGGCCATTCGAGACCGCGCACCGTGCAGACAGTGTTGACCCAATCCCGCAGGGTGCCTCGAACTTCGAGTGCAACGTCGGATGCATTCTCGTTGAATGGCAGCACGGGATCGTCGGAACGGACGGGGATATCACTCGGGTCGGAGAATGCGACCTCGCGTGCGATGGTGGTGTCGAGCTCGGCGCACACCCAGTCTCGCAGTTCGGCCAGGCGAATCTTGAGTGTGTCGATCTGCGCACGCGTGAGGTACAGATCGTCCACATTTACTCTGGTCATCTCGGCTCCTTCCGGTGGTGCCTGATCCCTGCGAGTGAGCTCATCGGATGTAGCCCTGATCTGCCAGAGCGCGAACCTCTTCGGGCGGAAGGGGGCGCAGTGTGGCGTGGGTGATATCGGCGGACTGGTCGTACTGGACGTCGACGATCGAGTAGTAGATCCCCGTCAGGCTCGGTCCGACGAGATCGTGCAGGGCGTCCACGCGGTCGCCCCGGTAGGTGATCATGCGGTCGTAGTCGTTACTGGAGTTCATCTCTCACCCAATCCGAGCCTGGTATCCACGCCACGGGAGTGTCGCGGTGTGCAGTGGCCCTGTCCGGTTCTTCTCGATCATCACGTCGACGTCGCCGTTCATGCGTTGCCCTTCGGTCTCGTGGTGGTGCAGAAGCATCACGACGTCGGCGTCCTGTTCCAGCGACCCGGACTCACGGAGGTCGGACAGTGCCGGCGGGCGCTTGTCCTTGGCGTTGCCGCGGTTGAGCTGGCACGCCACGAGCACCGCGATCTCAAGCTCGCGGGACATGATCTTGAGCGCCCACGAGATCTCGGCGATCTGCTCTTGACGGTTCGCCTTGCTCGTCACGGGCTTGAGCAACTGCAGGTAGTCCACGGCGATGAAGTCGAGGCCCTGTGACCGTTTCAGCGCCAGCGCGTCGGCGCGAATGGCGTCGATCGTGATGCGCGCCCGGTCGCTGATGAACAGCGGCATGTCGGTGACGTCGCTGGCGTATGCGACCAGTCGACCGCGGTTGAAGTCGTCGACGCTCCGTCGCGTGAGCTGTCCGAACTCGGCGCGAGCACCGGCGGCCATGATGCGGCTCATGACCTCCATGCGGCCCATCTCGAGCGAGAACAGCGCACCGACGTGACCGTTCGAAGCTGCGTACTGAGCGAAGTTGGTCAGGCCGATGGACTTGCCGTGTCCTGGCCTTGCGCCGATCAGGTAGAGCCGCCCTGGGTGAAGCCCGCCGGCGAGGGCGTCGTCGATCTCGGGCCACGGTGTGCGCATCGACCGGATGTCGCCCGGCTTCGCGTCTATCCAGTCCCACCACTCGTTCAGCGTCTCCCCGAACCGCTTCAGGGTGGTGTCGTCGAGCGTCGTCGCGGAGACGGCGTCGAATCGACTGCGCAGCCTGGCGACCAGTGCGGGACTGGCGGTGTCGGCCGTCAGGGCCTCGTCAGCCATCGCCTTCAGTGCCGCCGCGATCTTGATGTGGTCGAACGCGGTGGTGCTGCGGAACTGCGAGACGCCCTGCCCCAGGGTGACGTGGTCGGCCGCGTCCTTGCCCTGGGCAGGCTCGACGACGGACACGGCGCAGTGCGGCGCGAGGAGTTCCATGAGCTTGCGGGCACGGCCCTCTCCGGCCTTGTCCATGTCCCGAACGATCACCACGGTCTTACCGTGCAGTGGCGTGAGGTCGGCGAGGTGGACGTTGCCGGCGCCGCCCGCGGTGGTGGTGGCGACGACGCCCTCGGCCTCGAGCGCGTGGACGTCCTTCTCGCCCTCGCAGAAGTACACCGTCGACGCCGCTGCGAGTCGTTCCCCGCGGTACAACGCGGAGCCCTTGGTGTTGCCCGACTGGAAGAACTTCTTGTCCGGGGTCTTGTTGACCACCCGACCGTCCGGGTAGGTGTACGTGGACCCCTTGGGCTTGTCATAGAGGTCGCGCATGCTGAGCCCGACGGCATCGAGGATGTCGGCGGTGTCCTCGCCGGCGTACGAGCAGATCCAGGTGCATTCCTCGGTGGCGTTGTACCGGATTCCGACGGACTTGTCGGCTGGGGAGTGCCCCGGACCTTGTGCGCTGGCGACGCCGTTGCTCTTCTCTACGACGTTCAGCCCGTTGTCGCGGAAGGCGTCGATGAGTCGTTCGTAGGAGATCACGCGGCCGCCTCTCGGTCAGGAGTGCCGTTACCGCCGTGTGAGCGCCACGGAGACGGGTTGGCGGGGGTGCGGGTGTGGGATCGGGTGGGAAACACGGTCACCAGCCCTCGTGGCGGGGCGTGCCGTACTTCGCCTGCCCGCTGCGGATCGCGGCAACGAGCTTCTCGCGGTTCTCGGCGACCCAATGGCGGAGCCAATCGCGGTGCCAATCGTGCGCCGCCCAGGACCCTTTTAGGCGGACCGCGTCCGGCTCGACCGGAAGGTGGAACTCGACACCCGTCGCGAGCACCAGGCCGCTGGTGTACGGCCGCTCCGCCCAGAAGTCGATCGTCCAGTCGATTCGCTCCTGCGACGACTTCGGATTCAGGTCCATCTGCGCGACGCGGTCGATCACGTCGCCCGGCATGATCGGGAACGGCGACGGCTGCGAGTAGTGCTCACTGACCGCCTTCACCGCCTCCTCGGTCCAGATCGAGTGATCCTCGAAGCAGTCCGTCCAAGCACGGATGGTCGCGTCGGTGATGGTGAGCCTGTGGTCGAGGACAGCGGCGCGCTCGAGTGCGGCGGCTGCGATGTCGAGTGCGGTCATCGTGTTGCTCCTTGCTGGGATCTGAGGCGGTTGGCGATCTCGGTGACTGAGGTCTGCCGGGCGGTGGGGTCGGGACGTGAGTAGCGAGGCGTCGCCCGATCGGGTGGGAGGGGCTCGTCTTCCCACCTGTCCTCGTTCAGCCACGTGCGGGGGTGGGGAATGAACTTCTTCTCGGTGGGGAGGTTCGGATCCGCGGCCAGGCGGCGAACGCCGTCAAGGACGACGGTGTCGCCTGCTCGCTTCACGGCTCGCGTGAACGCTTTCTCAGCGGCGCCCTTGCCGACCTTTCGGGGATAGGCGGACCAGAACTCGGCGAACAACTCGCTCGTCCGCGACGGAGTTGCGGGAGAGTCTTTAGAAGATGAGTACTCAGGAACAGTACTTACAACCTCAACTTCATCTACAACGCACGGTTTCGAAAGGGTTCCCGAACCCTTCGGGGGATCGACAAGGGTTTCGGAAGGGTTTCGATACGGTTCCGCAATGGTTCGAAGGTGCTCCAGAGCAGCGAGTTTCATGGTCTCTACGTCCGACCGCTTCGACTCATCCAGTCTTTCGATCTCGCGCACGAGAATGCTCGCCAACTTCGGCGACTCGACATTCCGGCACACCTTCATCGCGTTCTTCATGACGTTCGGAATGCGCTCGACACCGTCGTTCCGCATGAACGATCGGATCAACAGCTCCTCAGTGTCGTCGTCCACGAACACGTACCGGTTCGACTCAAGCTCGCGGAGGCCGCCGTCGATGTCCTCGTCCGTGGAGTAGTCGCTGCCCTTCCGCCACTTCGACTTCATCAGCGGCATCAGGCCGGCGTTGTTGGTTTGCTTCTCACCGAGGAGGATCGTGTAGACGCGTTGCGCGTTCGGGGTGAGAGCGCGAAAGTCTCGATCCGAGAAGAGTGTGAAGAGGATCTTCCCGTAGTCGCGTGCCACTCACGTCACCTCCTCAAAGACCTTGAGGACCGCCAGCGCTTCGACGATCTCGCACTCCGACATTCCGTGGCGGCGCACCAGGTCCACGTAGAACGCCACGTGCCGACGCTCTGAGTACGGGCGAGCCGCCAGGGAGGTCAGGGCCTCCCTGGCGATCTCGGTTGGTCGATCAAGCACCGTCAACCCCTTCGGCACTGGGTCCGCCGAAGCTGGCGAGACGCTGCTCCCAGGAATGCACGGCGGTCGCCAGGAAGTTGGTTCGCGTGTCGTAGTCGCACGCCTTGTCCTCGACGATCTCGAACATGGCCGGCAGGATCATGGTCGCCATGGATTCGAGGGCAGCGGAGAAAACCAGGAAGAGATGCCCCGGCTCCTTGATCCACGTGAAGTAGTCGTTCAGCGTCTCCTGCACATCGCTCTCGGAACCCGCCTGTGACGCGAGCTCGAGCGCGAGTCGGACGCCGAACATCTCCTTCGCTGCGACATCCGGGAACGTCAGGACCGCGGACGGTTCCCCGTCCTGGGTGTAGCCCTGAATCTCCTTGATGAACATCCCCCACGGCTCGGCCTGCAGAGCCTCGTCGCGAGCGACCAGAAGTTTGCCGCGGAGATCGAACAGTCTGTCCGGCTGCGATTCTCGTCGTTCGGTGATGTGCTCGATGTACGCCTTCATCTGGTCGATCGAGGGCGACAATTCCGGATCGGCACCCAAGGCGGTGACATCTTCGACCTGCTGCACCAGACGTCGCGACGACTCGTCGGCGGGCTCCCGAACGAGCGACAACAAGGTTTCGGCATTGCCCCGTCCGCTCTCAGCGATGACACGGCCGTCGGTGTCCGTGACCCGAATCTTGCTGGGTAGTTCGTACTCGACGGTCACCTTCACGCCGTCCTCCTCCGCACCGATGTACGTGGTCCGGGTGGCCGGAGGTTCGTGCTGCGGATCCGGGTGCCACAGGTGCGAGATGATAAGGCGGTCACGGACGTTCACGGTCGTCTCCATGGGACGGCCGTCCGAGTACCGATACCAGTCCTCGCGGCCACGGACGTGGGGCGCCAGACCCTTCTTGAGTTCCTTGACCAACTGACTCAGCCCGCCCGAGAGCATGTCGATGGGTCCGTCTGTTTCCACCGTGGCGTCGGGCAGGTCATACATCCGATCGGTGACCCAGTCGACCGTCTGCTCGGTGTTGGCGACGGCGTACCGGAGGGCATCAAGCGTGGTGTGAGTCATCGTGTGGCCTTTCGGCAGAAGCGGCGGAAGTCGAGTGCGATGAGCGCGACGTTCTCGACGAGGAGGACGGTCGCGAGGACGTAGGAGGTGGTGCTCACTGGTCACCACCGACTGGTGGCATCGACGCGCGTGCCGCCGACAGGTCTCGGACGACGGCGACCAGGTTGCTGATCTCCGAGTCCTCCACGGCCAGATCGGTATTGGTCGCCGTGAAGCAAGCTCGCGCGAGGTGGTGGTCGATGTTCATCTCGTAACCGCGGCAGATACCGTCGCCGGCCGCGGTTACCTGGTCGACGCGGATCAAGACCCCGCCGACGTTGCCGTGATGGACGACCGCGGCATTCGTCAGCCGGGTGTCGCCAGGTTTGAGCTGAGCAAGTACGTCAGCTGTACTGGGAGAGTCGGTAATCCGTGCGGTCATCCTGCTACCACCGAGTTGTAGCGACGGGCACGCGCCACTGCGAGTTGTAGATCCGCTGTGAGCTCGATTGCTTCCTGGATGCTCAGGCAGGCAGACACGTCGGTGGATCCGGAGTCACCGTAGAGGTGGACCACCAGCTCGGCCATGTCTCGCGGCACGCCGGTCGCGGCACCCGTCCCGTCTACCTCAAGCCCGACGCCTACGGTCACCACGTTCTCGATCTCGCCGCCGGCACGTCGCACCTGGGCGCGACCCGTCGCAGGCGTGTAGTGCAACCAGTCGTGATCCGCGTTGTCGGCGAGCCCACCCTTGTTCGTACACCAGTCGACCTCGCACTGATGCCGGTGTGGCGCGGTCACTGGCCATCACCTGAGCGAAGATCACCGAGCAGCGTCATGGCAGCGGTGCTGAGCTCGGCCGCGAGCCTGAGCGCCTCGTCAGGAGACATGAGGTAGTCCCAACCCTGGACGCGCCAGTTGCGGTCGACGCCAGCGACCGTCACCCACCGGTCAACGGTGTCGTCTTCGTCCACCAGGCGCTCTACCGTGACCATGAGCCCGACTGCATCGTCGCCCTCGTGTTTCTCCGCCAACGGAATTGGCGAACCAACGCGCAAGCTCTGCGTGGTCCGACCCTCGGACATCGGGGCGAGGACCGGCCACACCCGCGGGGATGTCGGGCTGTCGAAGTAGTTGAGCGTCATGCGGCACCGCCCTGCTGGGCCTGCTCCTGGACCAGGGCGCGGATCCGCATCGCGCGGCCCGCTTCCTGGATCAACTGCACCGCGAACTTCAGCGCCTGCTCGGGCTCGAATGCCTGCGATCCGACGTGTACCGAGAGGGTCGGCGCACTCACGCGGCCGTCAGCGGTCTCCTGCCATGTGGTCCCGCAGAACACCTCGGTACCGCCCGCAGCAGGGATGAGGGACGGTGTGCCCTTGGTGCCGGCCGGGTACCACTCCCCGCCGGCGGCTCTGTCACGGACGATCTTGAATTCGTCCACTGCCGCGGCCGCCGCGATCATGTCCGCGACTGTGTTGGCGAACGTGTTGCGCTGGTTCCACAACACGGTGAGATCGTGGAAGCTGTCGCCGCCGTCCTGTTCGCTGTTATCGATGAAGATCTCGGTGACAGAGCCG
>NZ_JXQS01000034.1:0-69678 GCF_000834565.1 Rhodococcus sp. MEB064 | reverse complement strand
TCTCGGTGGTCGTCATCAGATGTCCTTCCCGTTCTTACGGGAAATCCGAACGCGCTTGCCGTTGTCGTCGGTGCGGTAGCCCACGCGAGTGGGGTTGCCGTCCGAGTCGATGACCGCGACGTTCGAAACGTGGATGGGGGCTTCCTGCGTGACGATGCCGCCCGAGGATGCGCCGCGCTCGTTGGCCGAGACAGCGGTGTGCTTCTTGATGCGGTTGACGCCCTCGACGAGGATCTTGGAAGTCTCCGGGTAGGCCGTGATGACCTTGCCCTTGGCTCCCTTGTCCTTGCCCGAGATGACGATGACCGTGTCGCCCTTGTGCACCTTCATCTCACAACACCTCCGGAGCCAGCGACACGATGCGCATGAACTTCTTCTCGCGCAACTCGCGGCCGACCGGGCCGAAGATGCGGGTACCGCGGGGGTCGTTGTCAGGCTTGATGAGAACGGCAGCGTTCTCGTCGAACTTGATGTACGAACCGTCGGCGCGGCGACGCTCCTTCGTGGTGCGGACGATGACGGCCTTGACGACCTCGCCCTTCTTGATGTTTCCACCGGGGATCGCGTCCTTGACGGTGGCGACGATGACGTCGCCGATCCCGGCGTAACGGCGTGACGAACCACCGAGAACGCGAATGCACAAGATTTCCTTGGCACCCGTGTTGTCGGCGACGCGAAGCCGCGACTCCTGCTGAATCATGGGTCTCCTTGATGACCTGGATGTACGTACGTGCCGGATACCGACCCGACACGCGCGGTCTCGTCGACCGGGCGGACGCATGCGTCTACCACGGGCAACCGCTCTAGTGTAGGGAACACGCGGGTGGGAACCAAATCGCGTTCCCTGCCGGTCCGCTGTCGGCCACCCGTGTCGGGCTCCGGTGGCAGACTGTCCCTCGTGTACAGCCTAGCGAGGGGCGAGAACCGCCCCGCACCGTCGGAAGGTCTCGACATCACGGTCGCCGGGGCTGCGGTGGACGTGTCCGCGCTGCTGCTCACCGGGTCGGGGAAGGTGCGGTCGGATTCGGACCTCGTCTTCTTCAACAACCCTGTCGGGCCGGGCGTCACGTACGGCGCCGGCGGTATCCGCGTCGACACGCGGGCGGTCCCTGGCGACATCGAGACGGTGGCGGTCACCGCGAGCCTCGACGGATCCGGTCCCACCACGTTCGCCGGTCTGCCTCTGCGCATCAGCGTCGGCGGCGACCTCGTCTTCGACATGACCGGCCTCACCAGTGAGACCGCCGTCGTGTGCGTCGAGATCTACCGACGCGGAGACGGCTGGAAGGTGCGCGCCGTCGGGCAGGGGTTCGACGACGGACTGGCCGGCATCGCGACGAATTTCGGGATCAGCGTCGACGACGAACCCGCACCCGCGCAGACGCCACCGCCGGTCGCAGCACCGCGACAGACACCTGCAGCACCCACCCGGGCACCATCACCCGTACCGATCCAGGGAGCACTGGCCGTGAGAAGTGAACTGTTCGCCCCCAGCAATGCCGAGGTCCAGGGCGCCGGCATCCAGAAGCAGGGCAGCAAGTTGGCCCGCGTCGCGATGAACGGCGAGATCATGGCCCGCTCAGGTTCCATGGTCGCCTACCAGGGCGACCTGAAGTTCGAGGCGCAGGGATCCGGCGGTATCGGCAACATGATCCGCCGCACCATGACGGGCGAGGGTGTGCCGCTCATGAAGGTGTCGGGGCGCGGTGACCTGTTCCTCGCCAACGCGGCGCAGGACGTGCACATCATCGACCTCGACGGCAGTGACGGCCTGACCATCAACGGCGCCAACGTCTTGGCTTTCGACTCGACTCTGACGTACCGCATCGGTCGCGTCCAGGGAGCGGCCGCGAGCAGCAACGCGGGGCTGTTCAACTGCATCTTCACCGGTCAGGGCCGCATCGCCATCACGACCGACGGTCAACCCGTCGTCCTGAACGTCGATCAGCCGACGTTCGCGGACCCTCAGGCGGCGGTGGCGTGGTCGTCGAGTCTGCAGACGTCGGTCAAGAGCAACGACCAGCTGAACTTCGGAACGCTGATCGGCCGGAGCACCGGCGAGCGCTTCACGCTGCAGTTCTCCGGGCAGGGATTCGTCGTGGTGCAGCCCTCCGAGCAGCCCCCGGGCGGTTTCGTCGGCGGCACCGGTGGCGGACAGCAGGCCGGAGTCGGCGGCGCGCTCGGTGGCCTGCTCGGACGGTGACCCGCGCGACACTCGATCCCATCCCCGGGTACGGTTTCGGGGATGGTAACCGTCGGTGCGACCGCTATCTCCGGTGCGGAGGGGGTGAGGCCTGAATGACGTGTGCCGACTCGTCGACCACCACGTCGTGGTGGCAACACGCTCCCCTCGACCGTGTCGTCCGACTGCACGGACCGCGGTTCCGCGACCTCGCCGAATCGGTGGATCCCCTGCCGGACAGCGCGCCGGCAGTGCTCTTCTTCGCCTTGTCGGGCGGTACCGCGTCGCAGATCGTGGACGCCGTCGTCGACGCGCTCGAACGTGCCGCGCTGGATCTCGTCCCGCAGTGGCTGCCCGGTGCGGTGGACGCGGACGACCACTCGTCGTTGGCTCGCGGCAGCGCCCGTGCCAGGGCGCTCGAGGTCGCGGCGACCACCGACCACTTCGGCCCCTACCTCGCCCACCTGGCCGACGCCTACGTCTCCGGTCGACCCCCGCGTGACGACGCGTACTCCCGTGAGACCAGAGCAACCGGAGCCGGACGCGTCGTCGCGCAGGCGAACGGACGTCGGTCCGCGGTCCTGATCGTCGACATCCCGGTCGACGCCGACGTCGATGCCGTGTCGGCGGCCGCGGAGTGGTTGTGCGGCACCGGTATCGGGGTCTGGCTCACCGGCGCCGGTGCGGTGGAACGCTTCCCGTCGATACGCGTCGACGCACCGCCCGCGCCCGCCGATGTCAGCACCATCGTCGACAGGTTCCGCCCGTTGGGGTATCCGCCCGTCGAGGGTCGTCCCCATGCGGCCAGTGCAGCGGAAGCACTCCTCTACCGTCTCCTGTCGACTCGCGAATGGGCTGCCGGGCGGGTGCACAATCGCGTCGTGAAATTGTCGGAGTTGAGTCGGCCGTTCACCATCGACGTGCTGTGGGACGAGGAGAAGGTGGCCGTCGAGATCGACGGACCCGAGCACCGCGCCCGAGCGATGTTCTCCGACGACCGCTCTCGCGACAACCTGCTGCAGACGCACGGATACATCGTGTTGCGGTTCACCAACGAGGACATGCTGACCGACCACGGACGTGTCGTGGCCATGATCGAACAGACTCTGCACCGACGACGTACGAAGGGGACTGCAACGTGAGCGCGAACGAGTTGACCGGCACCGAGGTATCCGTGCTGATGGTGTTGATGGCCGAGGCGCGAGCGGTGCGGAATCCGGATCTGGCGGTTCTCGGTCCCGAACTGAAGAAGGCTCAGCGGGACCGACTGTCGTCGCAGGGTCTGATCGAGGTCGGCAAGGACGGTCG
Organism: Rhodococcus sp. MEB064; assembly: GCF_000834565.1. Taxonomy (NCBI): domain Bacteria; kingdom Bacillati; phylum Actinomycetota; class Actinomycetes; order Mycobacteriales; family Nocardiaceae; genus Rhodococcus; species Rhodococcus sp. MEB064. The sequence goes on along the minus strand of NZ_JXQS01000034.1, from coordinate 66,188 downwards.
CTCGATGACCCTGGAACTGACCGACAAGGGATGGAAGCACTGCTCCGATCTGATGGGGACGCCGCCGCCGAAGGGCGCCGCCGGGCCGAGCAAGGCGCTGTTCACCGTCATGGCCGGGCTCGGTCGGTGGTTCCAGCGCGACGACGTGCGGCCCGCCGAAGTCTTCTTCCCACGGGACACTCCGGCGACCATCGCCGCCCCACCCACGCCGCCGAACGCCGTGGTGACGCCGAGCGTTCGCGCGTCGCTCGACGTCGAGACGCGCATCCGTGACACCTACACCGAACTCGCCCGCGAGCCGGGTGCGTGGGTGCGGCTGTCGCGGCTGCGGCCGGCGCTCGCCGACATTCCTCGCGCCGACCTGGACGACGCGTTGGCGCGCCTGCGCCGCGCGTCGGATGTCTCCCTCATTCCCGAGGAGAACCAGAAGACCTTGACCGACGAGGACCGTGCGGCGGCCGTCGACGTCGGCAATCAGCAGAACCATCTCTTGGCGATCGAACAGTGACGGGCGGCTCCACCATGGCGACCACGACCACCAAGTCCGAACAGATCCGCGCGCTCGAATCGGTGCGACTGAGCTGGGCACCCACCCCTGACGACGTCTGGCGCTCGCAGTCCGACGTGCACGTTCCCGGCATGCACGAGCGTGTGTTCACCGAGGTCATGAGCGCCTACACCGATGCCGAGAACTCCGACGACGCAAGCCCTCTGGGCGTCGTCGTGCAGGGACCGGCCGGGTCCGGCAAGACACACCTCCTCGGCCAGGTCCGCGAGGAGGTCCAGTCGCGGGGCGGCTACTTCTTCCTCATCCGACTTCTCGACGCGGCCGGCTTCTGGCGATCGACGTTGATGGGCATGCTCGACGACCTCAACCGTCCGTCCGGTCGCGGTGACGACAGTCAGCTTCGACTGGTGTTGCGTCGACTCTGCGACATCGCCGGGAGCAGTGACGATCAGCGTCGTCAGATCATGGGCGAGAGCATGATCGAGCCCGACGTGCTCAACGAGTTCGTCACCGGCGTCTACAAGGCGCACCCTCGGCACCGTCGGACGTCGCAGCACACGCTCCGCGCCCTCGTTCTGTCCATCGCGCCCGATGCCGCCGTGCAGGACATCGGCGATGCCTACCTGCAGTCGATCGACGACGTCGACGCCGACGAGTTCGATTCGTGGGGTATCCGCCGGGCAGAGCTCGGGCATCAGGGCATCGCGGAGAACATCTCCCGACTGCTCGCGATCACGGGGCCCACGATTCTCGCCATCGACCAGATCGATACCCTCGTCGCCCAGGCCCGCACCGGTGCGGACAAGGACTACGCGGACGAGCAGGAAGACAAGGTGGTCGAGCAACTCGCCCACGGCCTGATGACGCTGCGGGAGACGTTGCCTCGCACCGCATCCGTGTTGTCGGCGCTGTCGAGCGCATGGGATCTGATCGCCGCACGCGGTGTTGCACCGATGCGCGACCGATTCCGAGTCACGCAGCGGCTCAAGCCGATTCCGTCGTCCGACGTGGGTCGACTGCTCCTCGAACGTCGCCTCGGCGCATGCTTCCGTGAGGTGGGATTCGAGACTCCTCATCCGACCTGGCCGGTGGCTGTCGACGCCTTCGACAAGGCGCCCGACTTCACTCCACGACAGCTGCTCATCGCCGTCGACAAGCACATCCGTCACTGCCTCGAGACCGGTGTCGCGACGGAGCTGACCGACTTCGCTTCGAGCGGAGGGGGATCCGATGCCCCGTCGCTGCCGACCGCCAAACGATCCGAACTCGAGGCACTGGACGAGCGCTTCGCGCAGCTACGGAGCGCGGCGGACGTCTCGACACCTCTCGAGCCCGGCACCGAGGACAGCCTCGTCCCGGCACTGCTCTCGGCGGGTCTCGACGCGTGGATCCACGAGCATCAGTCGTCCGACGACAGTCTCGCCCAGGACCCACCTCCGAGCGGGCGGCCAGCGCTGCACGCCCGTCTGAGGCACACCGTCGACAGCGACACCGACGACGAGGAGCACTGGTGCTTCCGCGCGGTCACGTCCTCGAATGCCCGGGCGGCGCTCGCCCGGATCGAACGTGCCGTCACCGCAGCGGGTCTGCACATCGACATGCCGCGTCGACGGCTGATCCTGATCCGCAACTCGTCGTGGCCGAAGGGCGCGAAGACCGAGCAGACGGTGGCAGCGTTGCACCGCGCCGGCGGCGTCGAGGTTCCACTGAGTGAGGACGACCGGCGCTCGCTGATCGCTCTGGGTGCGCTGCGCACAGAGAACTCCCCGGCGCTCACATCATGGCTGCTGGCCCGCAAGCCTGCTCACGAGATCGAGCTGTTCCGGACGGTCCTGCCCGACGCGAGCGTCGTCGACGACGATCAAGCTCTGATCGAACCTGAAGCGGCGCAAGCGCCTGTCGCCGCCGTTCCGCGCCGGGAGCACATCGAGATGGGCACCGAACTCAGCACCAACGCCGAGGTTCGCATTCCGCTCGAGGCACTGCGCAAGCACACGGCGATCTTCGCCGGATCGGGCAGCGGTAAGACGGTGCTGATCCGCCGACTCGTCGAGGAGTGTGCGCTGCACGGAGTGTCGTCCATCGTGCTCGACATCAACAACGACCTCGCCCGCCTGGGTACGGCGTGGCCCGAGGACGAACGCACGTGGCCGCCGGGCGACGAAGCGAAAGCTGCTGCGTACCTCCGCGATACGGACGTCGTGGTCTGGACACCCCGGAAGTCGTCCGGGCGTCCGCTGAGCTTCCAACCACTTCCCGACTTCGCGAGCGTCATCGGTGACCGGGACGAGTTCGATGCGTCCGTCGAGTCGGGGCTCGCCGCGCTCGCTCCCGCCGCACTCGCCACGGGAACCACCGAGAAGGCGAAGCACCGCCAGGCCGTGCTGCGTGCTGCGCTGGACGGCTTCGGCCGGCGATCGGCGGGCGACATGTCCGACTTCATCGACCTGCTGGAGAACCTGCCGGCGGATGCGAGCGAGATGCGGGACGCGGTGCGCATCGCGGCGGACCTCGCGGAGAACCTCAAGGCCGCGATGACCAACGACCCGATGTTCGCCGGGTCCGGCACCCCAGTCGATCCAGGAGTGCTCCTGACTCCGGCGGAGGGGAAGAAGGCGCGCGTGTCCGTCATCAACCTCTCCGGATTGACGACGGAAGAGCAGAAGCAGAGCTTCGTGAATCAGCTGCAGATGGGGCTGTTCGCCTGGATCAAGAAGAACCCGGCCGGCGATCGGCCTCTGGGCGGCCTGTTCGTGATGGACGAGGCCCAGAACTACGCACCGTCCGACAAGGCGACGCCCGCGACCCACAGCACGTTGGCGTTGGCGTCGCAGGCCCGCAAGTACGGCCTGGGGCTGGTGTTCGCGACGCAGGCACCCAAGGGACTGCACAACCGCATCGCCGGAAACGCGGCGACACAGTTCTACGGACTCCTCAACAGCCCCGCACAGATTCAGGCCGCACAGGAGATGGCCCGTGCCAAGGGCGGATCGGTTCCCGACGTCGGCCGGTTACCCGCTGGCCAGTTCTACGCGGCGGTCGAGGGCTCGGAATTCCGGCGCACCGCCACTCCCCTGTGCCTGACCTACCACCCCAAGAGCCCGCCGACCGAGGAAGAGGTCCTTGCGCTGGCCCGCGAGTAGCGTTGATCGCATGGCTTACAGATACCTCGGAAACAGTGGACTCAAGGTCTCGGAGATCACCTACGGCAACTGGCTCACACACGGGTCGCAGGTCGAGAACGACGTCGCGACCGCGTGTGTGAAGGCAGCGCTCGACGCGGGCATCACGACGTTCGACACCGCGGACGTGTACGCGAACGGTGCCGCGGAGAGCGTGCTGGGCAAGGCTCTGGCCGGCGAGCGTCGTGAAGGACTCGAGATCTTCACGAAGGTGTATTTCCCCGTCGGCGAGAAGGGCCCCAACGACACCGGGCTCTCGCGCAAGCACATCTTCGAGGGCATCGACAATTCACTCCGTCGCCTGGGCACCGACTACGTCGACCTCTATCAGGCGCACCGCTACGACCACGAGACTCCGCTGGAGGAGACCATCACCGCGTTCGGTGACGTGGTGCAGCAGGGCAAGGCGCTGTACATCGGTGTGTCCGAGTGGACAGCCGACCAGCTGCGCGAGGCTCAGACCCTCGCCCGGCAGCGCGGTTTCTCCATCGTCTCCAATCAGCCACAGTATTCGGCACTCTGGCGCGTCATCGAGTCCGATGTCGTACCCGCGTCGAAGGAACTCGGTATCTCGCAGATCGTCTGGTCGCCGCTGGCGCAGGGCGTCCTGACGGGCAAATACGTTCCGGGACAGCCCCTTCCGGAGGGATCGCGCGCCACCGACGACAAGGGCGGCGCGGACATGATCTCGCGCTACATGAACGACGAGACCCTGACGCGCGTACAGAAGCTGAAGCCGATCGCCGACGACCTGTCGATCACCATGTCGCAGCTCGCCATCGCGTGGGTACTGGCGAACGACAACATCGCCGCGGCACTGGTCGGCGCCTCCCGCCCCGAGCAGATCGCCGACAACGTCAAGGCTGCCGATGTGACGCTGGATGCCGACGTGCTCACGAAGATCGACGAGGCGCTCGGTGACATCGTCGAGAAGGACCCGAGCAAAACGAAGAGCCCCGAGACGCGACTGGCCTGAGGTCAAGATCAGGTAAAGGATCGGTCAGATCCGTCCGAAGACGAGCGGGATCCGGGGTACCGGGGTCGAATGAGATATGACTCCTCCACCCCGGATTCTCGCAGCCGATGGCGGCACCCTCTCCACCATCGAGAATGCCATCAATTCGACGTTCGAACCTGTCACCGACGCGGTGACCACTGTCGTCTTCTTCTCCGTCGACATCGGCGGCGCATCGGTACCACTGGTCGTGCTCTGGCTCCTGGCAGCCGCGATCATCTTCACCGTCACCTTCAAATTCCTCCAGGTCAGAGGCGCCAAGCACGCCGTCGAGCTGGTTCGCGGAAAGCACGACGATCCCACCGCGCCCGGCGAGGTGAGCCACTTCCGCGCGCTGACAGCTGCCGTGTCGGGCACCGTCGGACTGGGCAACATCGCCGGTGTGGCGGTCGCGGTCACCCTGGGTGGCCCCGGCGCCACGCTGTGGATGATCCTCGCAGGGTTCCTCGGCATGGCCACCAAATTCGTCGAGTGCACCCTGGGCGTGAAGTACCGCGATGTCCACGAGGACGGCACCGTATCCGGCGGCCCGATGAAGTATCTGACGAAGGGTCTCGCCGAGCGCGGGATGAGCAGGGTCGGAAAGATCATGGCGACCGTCTACGCCGTCATCATCATCTTCTTCGGTATCTCCGGCGGAAACATGTTCCAAGCGAACCAGACCTACGCACAGGTTCGCAGTGTCACCGGTGGCGACGAGGGCTTCCTTGCTTCGGACGGCGCGAAATTCGGCTTCGGGCTCGTTGTCGCAGTCGTCATCGGCCTGGTCATCATCGGCGGAATGAAGTCCATCTCCGCGGTGACGGCGAAGCTGGTCCCGGCAATGGCCATCGTCTACGTGCTCGGATGCGCCGTGGTGATCGCCGTGAATATCGAGCAGGTTCCCAGCGCCATGAACGCGATCGTGACGGGCGCCTTTTCTCCCACCGGCGTGGCGGGTGGCGTACTCGGCGTGATGATAATCGGCATCCAGCGCGCCGCGTTCTCGAACGAGGCGGGACTGGGATCGGCCTCCATCGCGCACTCGGCAGTCAAGACGCGTCATCCGGTCACCGAGGGGTTCGTGGCCATGCTCGAACCGTTCATCGACACGGTCGTGATCTGCACGGCCACCGCGCTGACCATCGTCATCGCCAACACGCAGTCCTGGCAGGACCAGCGCGCCATCGTCGCGGAGACCGGCTCGCTCCCCGCAGGCGGCGTCACGCTGACCTCGGACGCCTTCGAGACGGTGCTCCCCTGGTTCCCGTACATCTTGACCGTCGCGGTCGCCCTCTTCGCACTGTCCACCGCGATCACGTGGGCTTACTACGGTTCGCAGGCGTGGACGTCGCTCTTCGGCCGCAGCGCCGTTGCCAAGCACAGTTTCAACATCATCTTCTGCACGTTCACCGTCATCGGCACGGTTCTCTCACTGGGGTCCGTGCTCGATTTCGCGGATGCCGCCTTGTTCGCCCTGGCTTTCGTCAACATCATCGGCCTGTATCTGCTTCTCCCCGTCGTGAAGCGGGAGTTGCGGGACTACATGGCTCATCGCCGAGGCGAGACCGTGGTCGTCGACGACGTGGATGTCACGCGCTGACCGCGCCTACGCCTCCAACGCCCCCGCGATGCGTTGCTCGATCTGTGCGTACGCCGTTGTCGGCAGCGTCACCAGACCGTCGATCTCGGAGCGTGCCTTGCGATACGCCGCCTGGCGCTCGGCGGGGGTCGAAGCGCCGTCCAAGGCCATGCGCAGCAACGACTGCGCGCGGGTGAGTCGGTTCTGCTCCGCTTCACTGAAGTTTCCGCGGCGACGACGCTTGGCCTCGGACTCAGCGGCGGTAAACGCGACCGCATAGTCGTGCACAGCCGAGCGGTAGAGCCGCTGCGCCTCCGGATCGCCGACCAGCTCGTCCGACGATGCCGGCCGCAAGGAGTCCGCGTCGAGCTTGGTGCGGTGGAAGGCCACCGTCATCGGATCGCGCATGTTCGTCATCATCGGAAACTCGAGCAGGTTGATTACGTCGGTCTCGTAGGCGAACCACCGCGTATTCACGTCGTCGTGCTCGGCGAGCGCCTTCTCGACGGACCGACGTTGCGCGTCCGCATCCTGTGTCGAGGCCTTGGTCAGTTCGAGCGCCGCGACCTTGGCCTCCTGCTTGATGCGGTACCGCTCGAGTCGACGATCCGCACGTCGCTCGTTCGCGGCGCTGACCGCCTTGGCCGCCCCCGCGATGGACCCGCCGAAGACGAACCACAGCCACCAGTAGCTTGCGGCGAACTGCAGAACTGCATCCATGCGGCCTCCTCGTGACGGCCATCGTAGCGAAGAGGCCGGACGCAGAACGGCCCCGCACTCACGAGGAGTGCGGGGCCGTTCGAGTGCTGCAGGTCTTACTTGGCCTTCTCGAGGACCTCGACCAGTCGCCAGTGCTTCGTGGCGGACAGGGGGCGGGTCTCCATGAGCTGAACGCGGTCGCCGACGCCGGCGACTCCGTTCTCGTCATGGGCCTTGACCTTGGTGGTGCGTCGGATGATCTTGCCGTAGAGGGCGTGCTTCACACGGTCCTCCAGCTCGACGACGATCGTCTTCTGCATCTTGTCGGAGACGACGTAACCGATACGCGTCTTCCGGCTGTTGCGTGCTTCTTCAGTGGTCACTGTTTCCTCGCTCATGCTGCGTCACCTGCCGTGTCCTCGGAAGGGCCTGCGGCGAGCCCGAGCTCACGCTCGCGCATCACGGTGTAGATGCGCGCGATCTCGTGGCGGACGACGCGCAGTCGACGGTTGTTGTCCAGCTGACCGGTGGCCATCTGGAAGCGGAGGTTGAACAGCTCCTCCTTCGATTCACGAAGGCGGGTGATCAGTTCTTCGTCACCGAGCTCACGGAGCTCGGCAGCCGGGGTACCGGTAGCCATCAGAACTGAACCTCCCTCGTGATGATGCGTGCCTTGATCGGCAGCTTGTGGATTGCGCGAGTCAATGCTTCACGAGCGATCTGCTCGTCCGGGTAGCTGAGCTCGAAGAGCACGCGGCCGGGCTTGACGTTGGCGACCCACCACTCCGGCGAACCCTTACCGGAACCCATGCGGGTCTCGGCAGGCTTCTTCGTGAGCGGGCGGTCCGGGTAGATGTTGATCCAGACCTTGCCACCGCGCTTGATGTGGCGGGTGACGGCGATACGGGCGGCCTCGATCTGACGGTTGGTGATGTAGGCGGGCTCGAGAGCCTGGATGCCGTATTCACCGAAGGTCACCTGAGTTCCGCCCTTGGCGGCACCCGAACGCTTGGGGTGGTGCTGCTTGCGGTGCTTGACCCGACGGGGGATCAACATGCGTCAGCCCTCCTTCTGCTCGGTCGTAGCGGGTGCATCAGCGGTTGCTGTCGCTGCGCGGCCGGCCTCGGTGCTGGTCGCCGTGGTGCCCGAGGCACCGCTGCGACGCGGACGAGACGGACGCTCGCGACGGGGACGATCGCCTGCCGGAGCAGCGGCGGCAACAGCTTCACGCTTGCCACCGACGATGTCGCCCTTGTAGATCCAGACCTTCACGCCGATGCGACCGAAGGTGGTCTTGGCCTCGTAGAGGCCGTAGTCGATGTCCGCACGCAGCGTGTGCAGCGGAACGCGACCTTCGCGGTAGAACTCGGAGCGGCTCATCTCCGCGCCGCCGAGGCGACCGGAGCACTGGACGCGGATGCCCTTGACGTTCGGCTGACGCATGGCCGACTGGATGGCCTTGCGCATCGCACGACGGAAAGCAACGCGGTTGCTGAGCTGCTCTGCGACACCCTGAGCCACGAGCTGAGCCTCGGACTCGGCGTTCTTGACCTCGAGGATGTTCAGCTGGACCTGCTTGCCGGTCAGCTTCTCGAGCTCGGAACGGATGCGATCGGCCTCGGCGCCGCGGCGACCGATGACGATGCCCGGACGCGCGGTGTGGATGTCGACGCGAACCCGATCACGGGTGCGCTCGATCTCCACCTTGGCGATGCCGGCGCGCTCCATGCCCGTGGCGAGGAGCTTGCGGATCTGCACGTCTTCCTTGACGTACTCCGCGTACTGCTTGTCTGCGTACCAGCGGGACTTCCAGTCGGTCGTGATGCCGAGGCGGAAGCCGTGCGGGTTGATCTTCTGGCCCACTACTGAGCTCCCTTCCGGCGACCACGTGTCGAGCCGCCGGTCTTGGGCAGGCTCTCCACGATGACCGTGATGTGAGATGTGCGCTTACGAATGCGGAACGCACGACCCTGGGCACGAGGCTGGAAACGCTTGAGGGTTGCGCCCTCGTCGACGAATGCAGCCGAGACGATCAACGTGCTCGGATCGAGGTCCAGGTTGTTCTCCGCGTTGGCCGCTGCCGAAGCAACGACCTTGGCGACGGGCTCGCTGGCGGCCTGCGGTGCAAACTTGAGGATGTTCAGGGCATCCTCGACGCTCTTTCCGCGGACCAGGTCCACGACGCGACGTGCCTTCATCGGCGTCACGCGAACGTGCTTGGCCGTGGCCCGTGCGATCGGGTTGTCGGTGGGGGTGAAGTTGGTCATCGCCGCTTCGCCTTCCGGTCGTCCTTGATGTGACCCTTGAAGGTCCTCGTCGGCGCGAATTCTCCGAGCTTGTGTCCCACCATGGCGTCCGAGACGAACACCGGCACGTGCTTGCGTCCGTCGTGGACGGCGAAGGTGTGGCCGATGAAATCGGGGGTGATGGTCGAACGGCGTGACCAGGTCTTGATGACCTGCTTCGTGCCCTTCTCGTTCTGAACGTCCACCTTTTTCAGGAGGTGGTCGTCGACGAACGGGCCTTTCTTCAGACTGCGTGGCATCTGCTACTCCCTCCTGCTTATCGCTTGTTCTTGCCGGTGCGGCGGCGGCGGACGATCAGTTGATCGCTGGGCTTGCTCTTGCGGGTACGGCCCTCGGGCTGTCCCCACGGGCTGACCGGGTGGCGTCCACCGGAGGTCTTACCCTCACCACCACCGTGCGGGTGGTCGACCGGGTTCATGACGACACCACGGACGGTGGGGCGCTTGCCCTTCCAGCGCATACGGCCGGCCTTGCCCCAGTTGATGTTCGACTGCTCGGCGTTGCCCACCTCGCCGACGGTTGCGCGGCAGCGCACGTCGACTCGACGGATCTCACCGGACGGCATACGCAGCGTGGCGTAGGCGCCTTCCTTACCGAGCAGCTGTGCACCGGCTCCGGCGGAGCGGACCATCTTGGCTCCACCACCGGGACGCAGTTCCACCGCGTGGATGGTGGTACCCGTCGGGATGTTGCGCAGCGGGAGGTTGTTACCGGGCTTGATGTCCGCGGTAGCGCCCTGCTCGATGGGCGAACCCTGAGCGATGCCCTTCGGCGCGATGATGTAGCGCTTCTCACCGTCGGCGAAGTGCAGCAGTGCGATGTTGGCGGTGCGGTTGGGGTCGTACTCGATGTGAGCGACCTTGGCCGGCACGCCGTCCTTGTCGTTGCGGCGGAAGTCGATCAGCCGGTAGGCGCGCTTGTGACCGCCACCCTTGTGACGGGTGGTGATACGGCCGTGTGCGTTGCGGCCACCGCGGCCGTGCAGCGGGCGGATGAGCGACTTCTCCGGTGTCGAGCGCGTGATCTCCGCGAAATCGGAGACACTCGCGCCACGACGACCGGGAGTGGTCGGCTTGTACTTACGAATTGCCATGTTTGTCTCGTCCCTTGATCCTCGAGGACCCTCTGAGCTCCGGTCGCTTACGCGACCGGGCCTCCGAAGATCTCGATGGGCTTGCTGTCGGCCGAGAGGGTCACGAGCGCGCGCTTGGTGCTCTTACGCGTGCCGTAGCCGAAACGGGTCCGCTTGCGCTTGCCCTGCCGGTTGGCGGTGTTCACGCTGGTCACAGTCACGCCGAAGACTTTTTCGACAGCGATCTTGATCTGCGTCTTGTTCGAATCGGGGTGCACGATGAACGTGTAGGTCCCCTGCTCGATGAGCCCGTACGACTTCTCCGAGATGACCGGGGCCAGCAGGATGTCGCGGGGATCGGCAATGGTGCTCACTTGTCCTCCTCCTGTGAATCCGTTGCTGCCTTGGCCGGTCCGGCGACGAACGTGTTCAGTGCCTCGACGCTGAAGATCACGTCGTCGGCCTCGAGCACGTCGTACGTGTTGAGCTGGTCCGGCGCGATGGGGTGGATGCCGTCGAGGTTCTGGACGGACTTCCATGCGGCCAGGTCTGCGCGGCCGATGACCAGCAGAACCTTCTTGCGATCGGTGAGCTCGGACAGGAACGTGCGGGCACCCTTGGTGGAGGGCACCTGTCCTGCGACGAGCTCGGTGATCACGTGGATGCGCTCGCTGCGCGCCCGGTCGGAGAGTGCACCGCGCAGTGCTGCGGCGATCATCTTCTTGGGGGTGCGCTGGCTGTAGTCACGCGGCTGCGGGCCGTGGACCGTGCCACCGCCGACGAACTGCGGTGCGCGGGTCGAGCCCTGACGTGCGCGGCCGGTGCCCTTCTGGCGGTACGGCTTCTTGCCGCCGCCGCGGACCTCTCCACGAGTCTTCGTCGAGTGCGTGCCCTGACGTGCCGCAGCGAGCTGCGCGACGACGACCTGGTGCATCAACGCGATGTTCGCGGTGCGGTCGAAGATCTCGGCGGGGAGATCGACGGTGCCGTTGGTCTTGCCACCGGCCTCCTTGACGTCCAGCGTCAACTTGGTCGTGGAGTTCTTTTCGAGACTGGTCATGCTCGCGCACCACCCTTCACTGCGCTCTTGACGATCACGACGCCGCCCTTGCGGCCCGGGATCGCGCCCTTGATCAGCAGCAGACCGTTCTCGGCGTCCACCTTGTGGACCGAGAGGTTCTGCGTGGTGATGCGATCGCTACCCATACGACCCGACATGCGCATGCCCTTGAAGACACGGCCGGGGGTCGCGCAGCCACCGATGGAACCGGGGCGGCGGTGGACAGCCTGCGCACCGTGGCTCGCGCCCTGGCCCTTGAAGCCGTGGCGCTTCATCGTTCCCGCGAAGCCCTTGCCCTTGCTGACTCCGGTGACGTCGACGAATGCGCCGTCCTCGAACTCGGCAGCGGTGAGCTCCTGGCCGATCTCGTAGCCTGCGGCGTCGGCGACGCGCAGCTCTGCGAGGTGGCGACGGGGAGTGACGCCGGCCTTGGTGAACTGGCCGGAGACCGGCTTGTTCACCTTGCGGGGATCGATGGCACCGAAGGCGACCTGGACGGCGCTGTAGCCGTCGCGCTCCTCGGTACGGATCGCGGTGACGACGTTCGGGTCCGCCTTGATGACGGTGACCGGGACGACGCGATTGTTCTCGTCGAAGACCTGGGTCATGCCGAGCTTGGTGCCCAGAATTCCCTTGGCCGGACGCTTGATGTTGTCAGTCATGGTTGTCTCCGCGCTCACTGAATGTTGACGTCGACGCTTGCCGGCAGGTCGATGCGCATGAGCGCGTCGACCGTCTTCGGTGTCGGGTCGAGAATGTCGATGAGTCGCTTGTGCGTGCGCATCTCGAAGTGCTCGCGAGAGTCCTTGTACTTGTGCGGCGAACGGATGACGCAGTACACGTTCTTCTCGGTGGGCAACGGCACAGGTCCGACCACGCGTGCCCCGGTGCGGGTCACGGTCTCGACGATCTTGCGCGCGGACGCGTCGATCGCCTCGTGGTCGTAGGCCTTGAGCCTGATGCGGATCTTTTGTCCCGCCACGCTTATGTCCTCTTCCTTGCCCTGGTTAACCGTTGGTCAGGTCTCTCGTTCCCGGATGTCGATCCGAGAACCCGGCAGTGTGCTGACCCGACGCCGGCGTGGTGCCGGGCGCGAGGCGCATCCATGAGGACGAACGTGGCGAACTCTCGCATCCACGCATACGCGTGGCCAGGAGGAATCCGTTGCCGCTGTTCATCTGTCATGGTTCTCCGGTCCACGCGGTCGGGCGTGTCGCATTCCCGCACATGATTCTCCCGCTCGGCCGAACTCGACCGGGTGGTGAAACAGCGGACCGGATGCGCCCATCGTGCCGGCGCGATCACTGCTTGTCGTTCTTGTCGCTAGCCACAACCGGGACGATGCCGAAGCGCGCGAGACGCACGACAGCGATCACCTCGGTCAAGGCAACCCGAACAGTATGACCCACCGGGCCGCCGGAGTTCAAATCGAGGCCGCCGCCGACGTCCGCCCCTTCATCTTACCGACGAGTAAGGTGCGCCCATGAGCGAAATCTCGTCGGCCTCGACCACCGCTACCTACGCGCTCTGGAAGCGACTGCCCGCACCCGTCAGATCCGTCGCGTTCTCCGCGGGCATGTGCGCGCGAGTCCCGTTCTTCGCGGCCGTGTTCCCCCGGGTCCGCGAACTCGAACCGGGACGCTGCGTGGTGTCGGGACCGAAGTGGTTCGGCGTACACAACCACCTGGGGACGTTCCACGCCATCGCGGCGTGCAACCTGGCGGAGGTCGCCATGGGAATGCTGGCGGAGGCCACCGTCCCCACGACCCACCGATGGATTCCGAAGGCGATGACCGTGCAGTACCTCGCTCCCGGGCGGACATCACTGACGGCGACGGCCCAGCTCGCCGAAGTCCCCGAGTGGAACGAGGTGGCCGCCGGCCGCGAACTCGTGGTTCCGGTCAGCCTGCGGGATACCTCCGGTGCAGAGGTCGTGCGCGCCGACATCACCATCTGGATCAGCGCGAAGTAGTCGTCGCGGACGTTCAGCGGTCCGACGGCGCTTCCGACAGCGCCGCCGGCCGGAAGTCCTGCTCGGTGACCAGCCGCTTCGGGGAGAACGAACCCGTGACCGGATCGTAGGCCCGGTAGGGGAACCAGAACACCGCGTGCGACAGCCACGTCACCGGCGCGACGAGCCACCTCAGCGACCAGTTCGATCGACCGTGGATCTCGAAGCTCGTGATACCCGCCTTGACGAACGACGTGTACTTCAACGGAGGCGTGAGCGCCCGGCGCGGCGAGATGTCCGCCCACATCTCGGTCGGCTGCACGATGGAGTACCCGGCCTCGATCAGGCACAGCGCGAAGTCGATGTCCTCGTGGACGTCGGCGCGTGAGGTCAGTTTGTCCTGCACCGCGTTCCACGCGTCGAGGCGCACGGCCATGTTGGCGCCGTGCATGTTGTCGATCTTCATGCTGTTGCCCAGCATCTTGGCCCGGACCAGCACGTCGACGAGCATCTTCTTGGACCGACTGAACGGCGAATCGTACGGCGCACTCAATCCCGTGATACCCCCGAGATTGAGAGACGGATCCGCTTCGGCGAATGTCGACTTCACCGCATCGACCCATCCCGCACCTATCCTGGTGTCGGCGTCGATACGTCCGACAATGTCGGACTTCGCCTCCCTGAAACCGGTATTCCGCGAGAAGAACAATCCTTTTCGCGGTTCGTGCACCAGGCGGATCTTCGGTTCCGACGCGGCATACTTCTCGACTATCTCCACCGTGCGATCCGTCGACCCGTTGTCGACGACGATGACCTCGGACAACTGCTCGATCTGCGGGAGAACATGGTCGAGACATGCTCCGATGTAGTCCTCCTCGTCGAGGACGGGAATGACGATCGTGGTGTCGTTGCCGATGCCGTTCATGCGCGATCACGTCTCTTCACGCATTCACGATAACGCGAGAGTCGACTCCTCACGAATGGGCCACGCCACCCGTCGGAACGTCACCTGGAATTCATATCCCCAGTGATGCAGCGACCGTCGGCCACGATTCGTGCAGGTCTTCCTGCCAGTACGCCCAGGAATGCGTTCCGTTGTCCCGGAACTTCACCTTCGCCGGGATCTGCAGCTGCGCGAGACGCTCCGCGAATGTCCGGGTGCACGTCGCGGTGATCGATTCGATACCCCCACCGACGAGCACACGATTGACCAGCGCCGGCACATCACCCGCGATGCGCGCGGACTGCAGCGTCTCGTCGAACCCCGGAAGACCGTTGCCGGTGGTGATGTACATCGGCGTACCTCTGAGCTTGTCGGCGTTGAGCAACGCGTCGTTGGCTGCCCACTCGGGGCCGTCGTCGGGCCCCCACATGTTCTCCGTGTCGCCGCCCCCGCGCGCTTCGACGACCAGCTTGACGAAGGCACGCCCCAGATCGTCCGAGGTGCCCGCACACCCGCTGAAGGACGCGACCGACGAGTAGAACCCCGGGTTGTCGGCGGCCAGCATGAGTACGGCGCTGGCTGCCATCGAGATGCCACCGACAGCCTGAGTTCCGGTGGTTCCCAGGGACTCGTCGACGAGCGGCGGGAGTTCCTGCGTCAGGAACGTCTCCCACTTGTTGCGACCCAGCTCGGGATCGTCGGCGACCCAGTCGGTGTAGTAACTGAAGGCACCTGCGCGGGGGATGACGACATTGACGTTCTTGTCGGCGAAGAACGTGGCGACGTCGGCCTGATCCGGCCAGTTGCTCGACGGGTCCTCGCCGCCGCTGGCGCCGTTGAGCAGGTAGTAGGTCGGACGGGGCACCGAGGTGTCCGCGGGCCTGAAGACCTGCAGGGGGACGGAGCGGTCCATCGACGGGGAGTACACGGTGACGAGGTACTCGAGACCGCCCACGTGCTCGACGCTCTCCACCCTGGCACCGGATGCCGTGGTGACGTCGGTGACGGGCTCGACCGGCGCGGCCGTGGCGACGGCGGGAGCGAACGGCAGCAGGGTCGTCGCAGCGACCACGGCGATGCCGGCGGCGACGGCGCGACCCTGTGCTGCGAACCGACCTACCGGTCGATGTCGTGTCGACGTCATTGAAGTATCTCCCTCGTCCCACCAGTCACAACTCGTGCTCACTGTAAAGGACCGCGCGGCGCGGCGAGTCGCGTCGACTGCACGCCGTCCGAGCCGAGAACTCGTAACGCGGCGCGCTCACCGATCGATGGATCGGATATCGCGGCCCTGACGCGTCGATTCATCGGATAGCGCGTCCGAAGCGCATTTATCGGTCTTCTCCCGTGCGTAAACCAATCTTTGGGTATGGTTCGACGAGGTCGGGCTTCGGAACAGAATGGTGGTAGCCATGTCGACACGACACGGACGTCCCCTCTCGGGAGAACCCATGGCAGCGCGCGACGCGCTGAACTATTACTTCGAGTCGGACAGGACGCCCGGGACCATCGTCCACGGCCTCGTCGTCGACACCTCCCGGTCCATGCGGTCCGTCCGCACGCACGACGACGCCGTCACGTTCGCGAACGCCGTCCTCGACCTCCATCCCCTCTTCCGTCGCCGATTGCAGACGGTCACGGCGAATCTGGCGTTCCCGCTGTGGGTGGAGTGCGAGGTGGCCGTCGCCGACCACGTGTTCGTTCATCGGGCGACAGGCACCGACGATCACGAGTTCCTCCGTCGCCGAGTCGTCGATGCGTCCAGGACTCCGGTCGATTTCGACGCGCCCGCGTGGCAACTGCACTTCGTGACCGATCTCCACGGCGTTCCCGGAGTTCCGAACGGCGGCACGGTGCTGTTGTTCAAGGTTCACCACAGTGCGATCGACGGAATGGGCACCGCAGACCTCGTGCACCGGATGCTCGCCCCCGCGAACATGGATGTGGAAGCCTTCCGCGCGGACGACTTCCGGCGGTCGACCGCACCGGTACCGACGACCTGGTCCTCGCTCCGCGCGCTCCCCCGAGATCTTCTGCGATTCGGCCGCGCATCGGTCGCGCGTGCATCCGCCGTGCGCCGTCTGGCACCGGCCGACCGCCCGCAGCCCCACAGGTACCCGGCGACGCGATTCAACAACAACACGTCCCCGGACATGACGTTCGACCTGATGTGGTTCGACCTCGACCGCGTGCGCCGGATCAAGTCCGCGGTGGACGGCGCGACCGTCAACGACGTCATCATGACGGTCGTGTCCCTGGGGATCTCGGAGTATCTGGCCGACGAAATGCCCACCGACACATTGGGCGCATCGTTCCCGGTCAACGTGCGGCCGGTGTCGCACACGGACGACACCGCCAACCAGCTCGCTATCGCCGTCGTCGACCTCGCGACGGACGTGTCCGATCCCCTGCAACGCCTCGCCGATGTCAGTTCCGCTGCGCGTGCCCGTAAAGCAGAACTGACGCGTCGGGTGCAGACGCTTCCGCCGCACCCTCTGAGCTCGGCGCCGGCGCCCGTCCTGGCGGCGCTCGCTGCCGCCATGCCGCGGCGGCCCGCGACACCGACGACGACATCGACGAACACGATGATCTCGAACATCGCGTACGGCAACGCCCCGATGGAGGTACTGGGCGCGCCCGTGGTCGGTGTGTTCGCCCCTCTTCCCGTCGTGGAAGGCGTGCAACTCGCCCACGTGGTGATGACGACAGGCCGCCGCATGTGCCTGACGGCCGTGTCGGACCGGAACCTGATGCCCGACATCGGCCGGTACATCGCCTGCCTCACGTCGGCGCTCGACCGTCTCGACGACGCGGTCCTCTCCTCGAGTCGGGTCGCCGGGTAGTTCGCACCGGACGCGAACGGTCGTCATTCGATCGGTCTAAAAACGGACCGATGCCTTGTCACAGCCCCGGTCCGACCGTACTTTGCATCAATCCCGGCATATTTCCCGACGTCCGTCGGTTTCCTCAGCGCGCGAACTCCCCGGTCCGCGCACGCACACATCCGAAGGCAGTGACGCGCGATGCATCCGAAGACAGTCGGGGTTCCCATGCATGCGCGGGACGCGCTGAACTACTACTTCGAGAGTTCACGGACGTCCGCCTCCGTGGTCCACTGCTACGCCTTCGACGTCGCCGGCGTCACCTCTCCGCTGCGGACACATGCCGATGCCCTCGAGTTCGGCGAGAAGATCCTGGGGCTGGACCCCGTTTTCCGACGCCGTCTGCAGAAGGTCCCGGGGCACCTCGCCTTCCCGCACTGGGTGACCGTGGACGTGGACGTGGCTCGCCACGTCTTCGTCCACACGCCCGCGCCCGATCGATCTCGTGAGTTCCTGGTGTCGAAGATCGTCGAGTTCTCGACGGTGCCGCTGGACTGGGATCTTCCGCCGTGGCAGTTCCACTTCATTCTCGACGTGGTCGGCGTCGAGGGAGTTCCGCACGGCGGCACCGTCGCGATCTTCCGTAGTCACCACAGCGCGATCGACGGGATGGGCGTCGTCGAGATGCTGAATCGGATCCTCTCCGACGAGCCCGTCGCGCGTGGCGAGTCGGACCGGGCGGTTGCCGTGCCGGGCGTGTGGAGTGCACTGCGGGCGCTGCCTCGCGACGTGGGAGCCCTCGTGAGCGCGGTGGCACGCCGCCGATCGGCCACGAAGGCCGCGTCGAAACGCGGGAGCACCCCGAGCAGTGCGCCTCACCGAACTCCCTATCCTGCAACACGATTCAACTACGACGCCCGCGTCCATCAGGACGGCCCGGACGAGATGACGTACGCCTTCCTGAGCGTCGACTTCGCACGGGTCAGGGCGATGAAGAACGCCTATCCGGGCGTGACGGTCAACGACGTCATGCTGACCGTCGTCTCGCTCGCCCTGTCGTCCTATCTGGACGCGATCGGTGAGATACCCGACCGGTCGCTCGGCACGACGATCCCGGTGAGCACGAGAGCGATGGCGGACAGCACGAACGCCAACCGCATCGCGATCGCCACCCTTCCCCTGCACACGGACATCGAGAGCCCCACGGCCAGACTCCTCGCGGTGCACGCATCGGCATCCGCGGCGAAGAAGAAGACCACCGACGCGGTGACGCACCTCCCTGCCATGCCGCTGACGGTGACCCCCGCCCCGTTCCTCAAAGCGATCAGCGTGGCGATGCGTGCTCCGTCGCGCCGACCCACGGCCGTGGCGACGAACACGATGATCACGAACGTCCCGTACGGCCGCGGACCGCTCACTCTGTTCGGTGCTCCCATGGTGGGCGTTTTCGGTCCACTTCCCACCGTGCAGGGCGTCTACCTCGCACATTCGATCTCGACCTTCGGCACGTCGATGTTCGTGTCGGTCGCATCCGTTCGCGCTGCGCTTCCGGACCCGGCGGCGTACGTTCTGCACATCGAATCGGCCGTCGACCGGCTCGCGAACGATCTCCTCGCCGATGGCGGTCGACATGAACGGGACGCAACGAAGTTGCAACGCGAACGTAGCGAATAAACCTACCCAAAGTCTGTTTGAGCGAATAGAATCGGTTCCGGTCAGAATTCGACGATCGTAAGTGTTCGATCGGATTTCATTACCTAACGAAACCGACGAGGTCAGTCCGATGGCACCACGGCACCGCACGTCCCTTGCTCAGACTTCGCGACCGCGCGCGCGCTGGCACCGGGCCGCTGCGGTAGTCCGGGCGCACGCACTGTCCGTCGCTCCGGCAGACGTGGCGAGGTCCGCCTCTCTCGTCAGCGTCGAAAGCTTCACGTCAGCGCTGGAGCGGTACAGCCGCCGTCCCGGGTCACCGTTCGACGGCGTGACGTGGTCGGTGTCGTTTCACACCGACTCCGCCGACTCGAACGCGGTGATTCTGGATCTACTGGAGCGGGACGCCGTTTCCGGCATCACGAGCATGGATATCGTCTTCGGTGTCGAGTCCACTCCCTCCGTGCCGACCGGATCCGCCGTCGTGGTCTACAACGGCCCCGATGCCGTGGCGCTTGCCGAGCTGGTCGATCTGATCGACGACGTCCTCGTCGACGACGACGTCCGGTCCACACTCGCCGTCACTGCTGCGGGCACCGATCTCCTGGCGCGGACACTGCGCGCCGTCGACGAGTTCGGCGACGGACCCGGTGCGCCGCGGATGCGCACGGCCACGCCCGGCGATTCGATCGCGATCGGCGTACGTATGGCGGATCTGGACAGCCTGGCTCAGTCGTTCGGCCAGGTCGGTGTGGGTGACGTCGTGGCCGGCATCGCTTCGGCCGCGTGGCGTCGCAGCGCTCGTCCGGCGCTCGTCCCGGACACTGCCCCGCGTCCCCTGAGCGATGTCGCGATCGAGGACATCGAAGTCGTGCACGTCGCGGAGCGGGAATTCGTCCGTGTCGGGTCGTCGCGTGTGCTGGGAACGTTCGGTCCGCACGAGCGGGTGCGGAGCGCCGCGGTCAGTCTGACGTTGTCGACGACGCCCGCAGTGCAGGATCGCAGTGCAGTTCTGGTGGTCTACATCGAGGTACACCCGAGTGCCGGAATCACCGCGCCGGAGTTCGCCGCGGAAATGCAGAACTCTCTCGCCGAGCTCCAGGCGACGGCCGGGCAGGGATTCACCCGCTTGGACGATCGCGGTCTCGCCGCAGTCGGACATGTCGCCTGACGGCACGCCCCATCCCTGCTGTCGGCAGCGGTCCCCGCACATCACTCGACCTGCAGCGACTCCGACGCGCTGACATTCTTCCGGCGTGAAACAGTCGCTGTGGAGGCGCGCCCGGGCCCGATCGAAGCGGGTCGATGCGTAACATCGACGGCGGCTCGTGGGATGTTCTTCTACAGTGCCGCCTTTCGGAGGGCTGATACGCGCTCGTTTCGTGCACCGAATGCACGCGAGGAATGCGTGTCACCAGAGCCGTCCGTCAGAACGATGTTGCACATGCCGACGACAGTGGAGACTCATGCCATCAGATGACACAGCCGTACTCGTCGAGGACGTTCACAAGTCCTTCGGAACGGTTGAGGCTCTGAAGGGCATCGATTTCAGTGTCCCGGCGGGTTCCATCCTCGGAATCCTCGGGCCCAACGGCGCCGGTAAGACGACCACCGTCAAGGTGCTGGCCACGCTGATCAAGCCGGACCGAGGCCGTGCGGTGGTGTCGGGACACGACGTCGCCCGCGATCCTGCCGCCGTCCGCCGCTCCATCCTGATGACCGGTCAGTACGCGGCGCTCGACGACGCTCTCTCGGGCCGCGAAAATCTCATATTGTTCGGTCGGCTCATGGGGTTGACCAAGAAGTCGGCGCGAGTGCGCGCCGAGGACCTTCTGCACGACTTCGACCTGCTCGAGGCCGGCGACCGTCAGGTCCGCGGATATTCGGGCGGTATGCGTCGTCGTATCGACATCGCGTGCGGACTGGTCGTCAG
Organism: Rhodococcus sp. MEB064; assembly: GCF_000834565.1. Lineage (NCBI taxonomy): Bacteria > Bacillati > Actinomycetota > Actinomycetes > Mycobacteriales > Nocardiaceae > Rhodococcus > Rhodococcus sp. MEB064. The sequence continues at coordinate 45,483 of NZ_JXQS01000034.1, read as the reverse complement.
GCCGAAGGTCGTGTTCCTCGACGAGCCGACCACCGGACTCGACCCACGAAGCCGCAAGGCTGTGTGGTCGCTGGTGTCGTCCTTGCGCGAACAGGGCATCACCACGCTTCTGACGACTCAGTACCTCGAAGAAGCCGATGTCCTCAGTGACAGCATCATCGTGATCGACAGCGGCCGGGTCATCGCGCAGGGCACCGCGGACGAGTTGAAGGCCACCACCGGCGGCAACTACTGCCACATCGTTCCGGTGGATCCGACCCAGATGCGCCGCGCTGCCGATGCCCTCGTCGGCATGCTTCCGTCCAGTTTCAGTGCCGCGGACCTCGACGCCGACACGTTGACCATCCCGGCGCCGGACGGCCCGGCAACGCTCGCCGAGGCTCTCAAACGTCTCGACGCCGCGGGTATCGCTCTGTCCGACATCGGCTTGCGCCGCCCCTCGTTGGACGACGTCTTCCTCTCCCTCACGGGACGAAGCGATGTCGATCCCGCCGACGACGGGTCCGCGACCGCCGACGCACCGCTGCAGTCCGGGCGGCCCGCGTGACCTCGTCGACCGAGATGCGTCGAGCCTCGCACCGCGCTCCCGAACCCACTGCCTTCAAGCAGTGGGCCAGCTTGTCGGGACGCTCGCTGGGCTCGATGGCACGCTCGGGCGGTCTCGTCGTGGCGATCATCGCGCCCGCGGTCTACACGGTGGGCTTCTACCTCCCTCTGCGACTCGTCATGCAGTTCCAGGGCTTGAACTACGCCCAGTTCCTGATGCCGATCATCTGCCTGCAGGCGATGGCCTTCACCGCGATCTCGGCCGCACAGCGCGCCGCGATCGAGGGCCAGTCCGGAATGACCACCCGGTTGCAGACCATGCCGGTCACACCGTGGGTGCCGCTGCTGTCGAGAGCCACGGCCAACCTCGTCCATGCGTCGCTGTCGCTGGCGGCGGCCCTGGTGTACGGGTCTCTCATCGGGTTCCGATTCCAGGCCGGATTCGACGACGCCGCCATCTTCGTGCTGTTCGCCCTCCTCGTCGGCGCCGCGCTGACGACGGGCGGTGACGCCATCGGGTCGCTGTCGCGGTCACCCGAGGCCACCAGCCAGGCCTTGACGCTCCCTCAGCTGATCCTGGGAATGCTGTCCTCCGGGTTCGTCCCCGAGACCGGCTTTCCCGAATGGATCCGCCCCTTCGTCCGGAACCAACCCATCTCACTGTTCTCCAAGGCCATGCGGGACATGGCGGACGGCGGTGTCAACGCAACCAGCCTGTGGCCGGCCATAGCGTGGGCGGTCGGCCTGATCGTCGTCCTCGTTCCGCTTGCCGTGTGGGCGAGCACGAGGCGAGCATGAGTACACGAGACCGCGCCGGCGAGACCGTACTGGATCTCCGCGCGCTGCCGGAACCCGATCGGATGCTCAGTGAGCTGAGCCCGGTCGCCCTGTCCTCGCAGAGCGCTCTTCATTGCGGGAGATTGCTGCGACGGTGGGCTCGGGACCCTCTCACGATCATTCAAGCCGTCATCTATCCCATTCTTTTCCTGTTGATGCTGCGGACCGTACTGGGTAATTCGATCTCGTCCGCCACGGGTGAGAACAGCATCTTCGGAACCGTCCCGTTGATCTCGATGGTCGCGGCCATGTCGGGCTCTCTCGCCAGTGCGGTCGGCTTGCGACGAGAGCGCGCAGCGGGTCTGGTGTCCCGGTTCCAGACCCTTCCGGTCCACCGTGCGGCCGGCCTGATGGGACGCCTGCTGGCTGAGACCGCCCGCATCGTGACCACCACCGTGCTCATCATCGTGGTCGGGTTCCTGCTCGGGTTCCGCTTCGACCAGGGGCCGATCGCCGGAGTCGCAGCGATGTTGGTGCCCTTGGCATTCGGTATCGGATTCGCCGTGTTCGTCACCTCGACGGCCATCGTGACCACGACGTTCCCGTTGGTCGAGAGCGTGGGCATGGTGTTCACGATCCTCATGTTCTTCAACTCGGGTTTCGTTCCCACTCGCGCGTACCCCACGTGGCTGCAGCCGTTCGTCGAGCACAATCCCATCTCGTGTGCGGTCGATGCGATGAAGGGCCTCACGCTCGGCGGACCGGTCACCTCTCCCCTCCTCCAGTCGCTCGCCTGGTCTGTCGGACTCTTCGCCGTCTTCGTCGTTCCGGCGATCCGCGGATATCGACGGGCCGCCGAGTCCTTCTGACATCCGTGCGTTCCGACAACGGCTCGGCAGCCGTTGTCGGAACGGCGTAACACTTGTCGGAACGGCGTAACACAATGGCGAGTCGGGGCTATAACCACCGCAAGAGCGCGGTCCACGGGAAGCCTGCGCATGTCGTGAGGACCCTGATATGTCGACTGCCGGAACGCCACGCATCGGGGTCCGAAGGATGCCACGCATCGGAGTCCGGGTACCACCCCGCGACGCGATCAATGTCCTGGCCGAGAGCGACCACGTCATCGCCAACCTCGTCGACGTCCTCGTCGTGGACGCAGCCGGGACGGACGCTGCCGACCTCACGCACGACGTCGCCTGCGCATGGATGCGGGCTCGACTCGATGTGGACCCCGTGTTCCGGCGCCGCATGCGACGTCGCTTCGCCGATCTGGGCGACCCGTTCTGGATCACCGACCGAGAGGTCGTCGTCGCCGACCACGTCGTCGTCGAGCGGATCACCGAGCCCGGATGGTCGGGCGTCGAGCGACACATCGCGCACGTCATGGCCACACCGATGGTGCTCGAGCGTTCGACGTGGGAGATCCATTTCCTGACCGGCATCCGCGACGTCGCGGGCGTACCGGACGGAGCAACCGTCGTCGTCGTCAAGGTTCATCACTCGTCGATGGACGGGCTCGGGTTGGTGTCCGTCATGCGCGCGCTGTTCGCGGATCCCGGAATGGCGCACGGCGGTGCCACCTCTACCCCGCGAGGCGGCTCGGCACCCACGATGATGCGCCCGCTCTGGAGGGAGGCGGCGTCGAGCGTGCCGCGGGCGATCGCCTTCGTCCGCGCCATGTCCGCATCACGGCGTGCGATGGCGCCACGCGCCCACCCACCGCGCCCCGCGACGCGGTTCAACTCCCGCATCACGCTCGATCATCGGATCAGGGTGCTCTTCCTGGACCTGCCCCGCATCCGAGCGATCAAGCGCGCCGTTCCCGAGGTGACGGTCAACGACATCCTGCTGACCGCGGTGTCCCTCGCGATGAGCAGGTATCTGCACGACAAGGGCGAGGAACCCGTGGCCACGCTGAGTACCACGATGCCGTTGGACATCGACGGTGCCGTCGACTCCCCCGCCGCGAACCGGACGACGTTCGTCGACGTCGACCTCCACACCACCGAACCCGAGCCGATGCAGCGACTCCGCGGGGTCCACGCATCCGCATCGGAGGCGAAGAACCGCGTCAAGGCGATGCTCGACACGCACACGGTCGGACCGTTCGACGTCGCACCGGCGTCGGTCCTACGGGTGATCGGGGCGCTCTCCACGATGGCACCGCACGACCGGCCGACGGTGCCGTCGAACACCGTCGTGTCGAACATGCCCCACGGCAACGACGCATTGTGGTTCCTCGGAGCACCGGCGGTGTCGGCGTTCATGCCGATGCCCACCGTGGACGGGATGGGGTTGATACACCACGTCACCTCGCTCGGCCGACGCGTGAGCCTGACCGTGACCGTGGACTCGACGATCATGGCCGACCCCGACCGCTACATGCGGTACCTCGACGACGCCCTCGTCGTCATGGAGGGCGCAGCAGCACTCGCCGCCGAGCCTGCGTCGACGCCTGTCCCGGCTGTCACCGACACGGTCTGATGCGCGCGGAGAGTCCTACCGCGTCAGGACATCAGCTCCCAGGACGGTGACGTGGTCTGCGACCGTCGGCAGCGCGTCGGCACCGTCGTGGACGACGACAGTCTGCAGATCGTCGAGCGACTCCACGTCCAGGTTCGTGATCTGCGCCCGACTCACTACGGCGTGCGTCACCCACTCGTCGGCCAGTGCGTCCGTCAGGTCGACGGATTCGTCCAGCCCGACGACTGTCGCACCCGCCGCCGCCGCGGAGACGATCGCGAACACCGACCAGTCGAGAGCAGCGTTCTCGCCCACGGCGATTCGCGATTCGTACGTCACGCCGAAGGAATCGGTGGCGACAGCTGCGCCGACAGTTCCGAACGTGATCGTGCGGTCGTCCGTGACCACTGCCGGAGTGTCCTGATCCGGAGACCGAACGCCGTCGGACGGTGACAGGGGCCCGCCATGGCCCGTCGACCCCGCATCGCCGCGGAGCGCGACAGACCGATCGGATGCGCGTCCGGTGAGCGCAGCACCCACCTTCGCCGCCGCCCACGTGGCCGCGACGAGCGACGCGGGATCACTTGCCGTCGTCGACACCACGGTTCCGGGGCCCGCGCCGTCCGCGAGCAGCGCTCGAGCGAGGCGATTGGATCGCGCGTCCATCTCTGCGTAGCTGACCTCGAGGTCGCCCGCCGCGAACGCGGGTGCACCCGGGTCCGCCTCGACGGACGACGCGATGGACGCCGCGATCGAGCGCGTCGGAACGCTCGGGCGCATCACGTCCGGACGCGGGTTCGGTACGGATACTGCTGCAGCAGAGCCGATGTCGACCGAGCCGATGACGCGGCCGGGATCGTCGGTGACGGCGTCGAGCACGGCGGAGAACACATCGGCGAACGTCGACACGGTGGCGGCGTCGAACAGGTCGGTCGCGTAGGTGAAGAAGGCCGAGACGTCGTCCCCGACCTGACGGTGCGGTCGATCCTCCACCGTCAGAGTCAGATCGAACTGCGCCGGGTCGAACGGCGTCTCGAGTTGCTGGACGTGCAACCCGGACAGGTCGATCTCGGACAAGTCGGTGTTCTGGTAGGCCAACGCGACGCGGAACAGGTCCGCCGAACGCGACGACTCGACCACGTCGACCACGGCATCGAACGGGACGTCCGCATGGGCGAAGGCCGACAGCGCGACGCCTCGGGCGTCGTCGACGAGATCGGTGATCGTGGCGTTCTCGTCGATCCGCAGGCGCAGCGCCAGTGTGTTCACCAGCATGCCGACCATGGGATCGAGTTCCGCGCTTCCTCGTCCGGCCACCGCGGTTCCGACGGTGATGTCCGACGTACCACTGATGCGCGACAAGGCGACCGACAGCGCCGCGTGCACGACCATGAACGGTGTCGCGCGACGTTCGCGAGCCAGGACGCGCACTCGCTCGTACGTCTCCGCCGGGATCTCGAATCGGACGGACGCACCGATACCCGACGCCGCGGGCGGACGCGGACGATCCTGCGGCAGGGACAGCTCGGCGGGCATGCCCGCCAGCGTGTCCCGCCAGTAGGCGAGCTGACGTGCCGCGAGGGAGTCGTCGTCGGACGGGTCACCGAGCAGATCACGGTGCCACAGAGCGTAATCCGCGTACTGGACGTCCAACGGCGACCAGGCGGGCAGGACACCCGCCGACCGGGAGGCGAACGCCGTCACGACGTCGACGGTCAGCGGCGCGAGCGAGAATCCGTCCGCGGCGATGTGGTGGACGACGACGAGAAGGACGTGATGATCCTCGGCCAACCTGAACAGTCGCACGCGCAGCGGGACCTCGGTGGTGACATCGAAACCGGTCGTGGCGACCGCCAGGATGCGGTGCGGCAGGTCCTCGTCGGAGACCGATATCGGTTCGAGGTCGACCTCGTCGATCTCGCGCACGACCTGTCGCCCGTGGCCGTCGACGTCCGGGTAGACCGTCCGCAGAGTCTCGTGCCGGGCGATGACGTCCTGCACGGCGGTCCGCAGAGCGTCCACATCCAGAGGTCCACGCAGGCGGAGCCCGATGGGGAGGTTGTAGTTCGCCGAGTCCGGATCGACTCGGTTGGCGATCCACAGCCGTTGCTGCGCGGGTGCCAGCGGCAGCACCTCCGGACGCGATATCGCCGTCGGCCGGCGCCGCGAAGCACCGTCGACGTCCAGGTTGTTGGCCAGATCGGCCACCGTGGTGGCGTCGAAGATGGTGCGCAGCGGAACCCGGACACCCAGAGCAGCACCGATTCTCGCGGCCACGCGGGTGGCGACCAGCGAGTTGCCACCGAGGGCGAAGAAGTTGTCGTTCAGCCCCACGCGCTCGACCCCGAGCAGTTCGGAGAGCACCTCCGCGACGACACGCTGCTCCAGCGTCCGCGGTTCGCGGAAGCGGCGCGGATCGACCACAGGATCGGGAAGTGCTGCTCGGTCGAGCTTTCCGCTGACACCGAGCGGCAGCGCGTCGAGCACGACGACGACGGGAACCATGTACGCGGGGAGCACGCGAGCGGCATCGGCACGCACCATGTCGGTGTCCACCGTGACCCCGGGCGCCGGAACGACGTAGGCGACGAGGGTGTCGTCGCGGACGATGGCCACGGCTCGCGCAACCCGGGAGGATGTGGAAACCGCCGCCTCGACCTCGCCGAGTTCGATCCGCAATCCCCGCAGCTTGACCTGATGATCGACGCGACCGGCGAACTCGAGTGCACCGTGGTGGTTCCACCGCGCCAGGTCACCGGTGCGATACATCCGCGCGCCGTCGTGTCCGGGAACCGCGACGAATCTGTCCGCCGTGAGGTCCGGTCGACCGTGATAACCGCGCGCACTCTGGATTCCGGCGAGGTACAGCTCACCCACCACACCGTCGGGAACGGGGGCCAGAGCGGCGTCGAGCACCAACGCCGAGGTCCCGTCCACCGGAACACCGATGGGGACCGAGGGCGGTTCGCCGCGTCCCACGGGATGAGCCGTGGCGTGCACGGTGAACTCCGTCGGACCGTAGAGGTTGTGGACGTCGATGTCGCAGGTCTCGCGGAACTCGTCGACGACGGCGCGGCCGAGCGCCTCGCCGGCGAGGAACACGACCCTCAGCGACTTGCAGGCGTAGCTGTCGGCAGCTTCGGTGAAGACGGCGAACATCGACGCGACGAACGAGATGGCCGTGATCTTGTGGCGAGCGATGCTGCGCAACAGATACTCCGGGTCGCGGTGCCCGTCGTGCTCCGCGACGACGACGGTTCCGCCCACCGCAAGTGCCACGAACATCTCCCAGACGGAGACGTCGAAGGTCATCGGCGTCTTGGCCAGCACCACGTCGTCGGACGTGATGGAGAAAGCGTCCGCGAACCAGTCGGTGTGGTGCGCGACGGCGCCGTGGGGAACGGAGACGCCCTTCGGGACACCGGTGGAGCCGGAGGTGAACACGATGTACGCGGTGGTGCCCGCGTGGACGGTCCCGAGCCGTTCCTCGTCGGTGAGGGGTCCCGACGGCAGCGACTCGTCCTCGAGCTCCGACAGGAGCACGGCGAGTGGCCCGCCCACGTCTCCCGCAGTCACGACGCAGACGGGCGCCGTGGCCTCGATGATGGTCTCGATGCGGGCGGTGGGCTGGTCGGGATCGACGGGTACGTATGCGCCGCCGGCCTCGAGCACGGCGTACACCGCGACGAGGGCGTCGACGGATCGTGGGAGCGCCACGACGACGGCGGACTCCGGTCCGACGCCGCGACGGACCAGCGCTCGCGCGACACGGTCGACACGTGCCGCGAACTCGCCGTAGGTGTAGTCGTTCTCGTCGTCGGCGACGGCCCTGGCGTCCGGCGTCTCGAGCACTCGATCGCGGAACCGGGACAGCACGGTGACCGCGCCGGTAGTCGGCTCCGACTCGAACCGCCGGACCATGCGGCCGCGCTCGACGTCGCCGACGAGGTCGATGTCGGCCAGCGCGACGGTCGAGTTCTCGGCCACCGCGTGCGCGACGGCCAGGAAGCGCTCACCGAGAGCGACGGCCGTTTCCTTGTCGAACAGGTCTGTCGCGTAGCCGATCGTGGCCGCGAGTCCGTCGGGGGCGCCGAGGGGAGTCACCGAGTCCACCAGCGTGAACTGCAGGTCGAACTTCACCACACCGAGGTCGAACTCCAGCGTCTCGAGGCGTAGATCGGTGAGCTCGAAGTGCGCTTGCCCGAGATTCTGGAACGCCAGCATGACCTGGAAGATGGGGTGCCGCGCACGAGATCTCGGCGGATCGACCACCTCGACGAGCCGCTCGAACGGCACGTCGGCATGGGCGAACGCGGCCAGATCCTGCTCCCTCGTGTGAGCGAGGAGTCGGTCGAAGCTCTGGGTCGTGTCGACGCGTGTGCGCAACGCGAGCGTGTTGACGAACATGCCGATCATGTCGTCGATGGCCGCGTCTCCGCGGCCCGCGATCGGCGTGCCGACGGTGATGTCGTCGGTGCCGGAATGCCGCGCCAACACCACGGCGAGGATCGAGTGCACCACCATGAAGAGGGTGGACGAGTTGGCCCGTGCGACGTCGACGAGACGCGCATGGAGTTCCGGGTCGATGACGAACTGTTCCGTGGCGCCCGCATAGGTGGGCTCGGTCGGGCGCGAACGGTCCCGTGGAAACGGCAGCTCGTCCGGAAGATCGGCCAGCGCGCTGAGCCAGTACTGCTCCTGCCGGGCGATGATCGACTCAGGATCGTTCTCGTCGCCGAGGGCGTCGCGCTGCCACACCGCGTAGTCCGAGTACTGCACCGGAAGCGGTGCCCAGGCGGGGGCGAACCACGCGATCCGCGCGCTGTACGCGGCCATCAGATCGCGGGCCAAGGGAGCCATCGAAGCGCCGTCCGCCGAGATGTGATTGACGACGACCGCGAGCACGTGGGTGTCGTGCGAGGTGCGGAACAGCGTCGCGGCGACGGGCACCTCGACGGTCACGTCGAAGGCGCGGGATGCGAGCTTGGCCACCGCGGCGGGCAGGTCGGACTCGCGGATGTCGACGGGGGTGAGGTCGGGGACGACGGACTCCGCCATGCGCGCGATCTGCACGGGTCCCGACGCGCTGTCCGGGTACAGCGAGCGCAGCGACTCGTGCCGGTCGACGACGTCGAGCATCGCCACCTGCAGGGCGGGGACGTCGAGATCTCCGACGAGCCGGACGGCGAAGGGGATGTTGTACGCGGCGGACGACGGATCGAAGCGGTTGAGGAACCACATGCGCCGCTGGGCGTAGGACAGAGGCGGCGCATCGACGAGGGACTCCGGGTCGGCGGATGCCGTGGCACGACGGACCAGTGGCGGCCGCGCCGCGACAGCGTCGCCGAACTGCAACTTCGCCGCGAGGGCCGACACCGAGGGAGCCTCGAACAAGGTCCGTACGGTCACGGTCGTGTCCAGCGCGGCACCGAGGCGGGCGACGGCCCGCGTGGCGACGAGCGAATTGCCGCCGAGCGCGAAGAAGTCGTCGTCCCGACCGACACGGTCGACGCCGAGCAGCTCCGCGAACACCGACGCGACGATTTCCTCGACGGGCATGCTCGGTGCCCGGAATTCGTGCACCTCGATGACGGGCTGGGGCAGCGACGCTCGGTCGATCTTGCCCTGCACCGTCATCGGCAACGCGTCGAGAACCATCACCGACGAGGGCACCATGTGCGAGGGCAGACTCTGGACGGCGAAGCGGTGGATCTCGTCGCTGTCGACGGTCCGTCCGTCCTCGAGGACGACATAGGACGCGAGCGTGACCACGCCTGCCGTCTGACGGTGCGCGACGGTGACCGACGACCGCACGCTCTCGTGCATGGACAGGACTGCGTCGACCTCGCCGAGCTCGACGCGGATGCCGCGGATCTTGATCTGGAAGTCCGCGCGACCGACGTAGGCGATCTCGCCGTAGGCCGTCCAGCGGACCAGGTCGCCGGTCCGGTACATGCGGCTGCCGGCGTCGTACGGGGACGCGACGAAGCGACCCGACGTCACGCCGGGCGCCCGAACGTATCCACGAGCCTGCGACGGTCCGGCGAGGTAGAGCTCACCGACGACGCCGGTAGGAACGGGCCGCAGCCACTTGTCCAGCACCAGGCACGACGCACCGCGGACGAGCGTGCCGACCGTGATCGGATCCCCCGCGGTCATGGCCGTCGACATGTGACTGATCATCGTGATCTCGGTCGGCCCGTACGCGTTGTACATGCGACGACCGGGAGCCCACTTCGCGACCAGATCGGCGGGGCACGCTTCACCGGCGGTGACGATGTGCCGAACGTGATCGAGACCGATGGAGTCGAGCGACGCGAGGGCGGCCGGCGTGATGGTCATGTGCGTGACCCGCTTGTCGGTCACGTAGTCCGCGAGGTCCTCGCCGCCGAAGACGTCCGCCGGTGACACGACCAGGGTGGCGGACCGGGAGAGCGCCGACAGCATCTCGAACAGGGAAGAGTCGAAGCTCGGCGACGCGAGCGCCAGGATGCGCGAGGTCGGCCGGACCTGCAGGGCGAACTCGATGTGGCGCGTCAGGTTCGCCACGCCGCCGTTGCCGACCACGACGCCCTTGGGCAGGCCGGTGGAGCCCGAGGTGTAGATGACCCAGGCGGGAGTGTGCAGGTGGATAGGTCCGAGACGGTGGGCGTCGGTGACTCTGTCGGGCGAGAACTCGGCCGCGGCCCGGTCGGTCTCGGCCGCGTCGACGGCGATCCACTCGACCGAGTCGGGGAGCAGCGCCGCTCGACGCGTATCGGACAGACCGATCAGGGCACCCGAGTCGGACACCAGGTGCTGGATGCGCGCGGTGGGAAGCGCGGGATCGATCGGCAGGAACGCTGCGCCCGTGCGGGCCACCGCCCAGATGCACAGGATCGTGTGCAACGACCGGGGCAACGCCACGGCGACGATGCTCTCGGGACCCACGCCCCGCGAGATCAACATCCGCGCCATCCGGTTGGCGGACGCGTCGAGCTGTGCGTACGTGATGACGCCCTGCGCCGTGTCGATGGCGACGGCCTCGGGGTCGGTCGCGACGGCGTCGTCCATGACGTCGACGAGTCGGCGGGGGAAGACGGACGGCGTGCCGCGGGCGGGGACCAGGTTCGACCGCTCCTCGGGCGCGAGCAGCTCGATGTCCAGAACGGCGCGGTCGGCGCCGGCCTCGGAGAAGCGGCGCAGGAACGTCAGGAACCGCGACCGGATGTCGTCCACCGCGCGCTGCGAGTACAGGTTCGGGTTGCACTCGAGGTCGATCTGGAGCTCGTTGTCCCCGCCGGGCGCCGGGTACAGGTTCATCGCGAGGTCTTCGACCGGCCCGGTCGTGAGCACGTGGTACGACCCGCGTACCTCGCCCAGCACCATCTCGTTGTCGAACATCATCAGGTTGACCGTCGGACCGAACAACCCACGGGTGTTGGTCAGCTCCCCCGCGTCGCGCCGGATGTCCTCGTGGCGATACCGCTGCCGTCGCAGCGCACCGGTGAGTTCGCGCTGCACCGCGTCGACCGTTCCGGCCACGGTGGCGGTGTCGTCGACACGCACGACCAGCGGCACGACGTTGGAGACCATGCCGCCGGAACGACGCAGGATGGCACTCGACCGACCCGAAACCGGGAGGGAGAGAACGACATCCGTGGCGCCGGTCATGCGGGAGACGTACGCGGAGAAGGCTGCGATGGCCAGGGTCGCCGTCGTGGTTCCCAACGAGTCGACACCCTTGGCGAGGGCTTCGGCGACGTCCACCGGGGTACGGCCGGACGCGGACCGGCACGGAACGGACACCGGCGCTGCGGTGTCGACGAACGAGACCGCGTCGGGAAGGGACTCGAATTTCTCCGCCCAGTGACGCCGGTCGTTCTCGAATCGGGTGGACTCGCGGTACGCGACGTCGTCCTGCTGGATGGTGCGCAGATCCTCCGCACGCGTCGGCGTCGGGACCTCACCGCGGACCAGGGCCGAGTAGTGGGCTGCGACGTCCCGCAGCAGCGTCATGGCGCCGAAGCCGTCCAGCACGATGTGGTGGATGCGGCAGTACCAGAAGTACCGTTCGTCGGCGACGCGGATGAGGTAGGTGACCACCAACCGGTCCTTCACCAGGTCGATCGGGGAGGCGCACTCGTTGCGCATCCACTCGATCGCGGTCTCCACCGGGGTGGCGTCGTCACGCAGGTCGAGGTGGCGCATCGTGTCGGTGATCGTGAGGTCCACCACCTGTTCCGGCACACCGTCGGTCTCGACGATCCGGACGAAGCCCGAGCCGAACCTGGTGCCGACGGCGATCATCGCCGCTTCGAGGGCGTCACCGTCGACCGGGCCGTTCAGATCGACGTAGTGAGCGATGGAGACCGGAACTGTGCCGGAGAGCTGCTGGGCGAACCAGATGCCGCGCTGCGCGGCGGTCAACGGGATGGGCTGGAGAGCCGTCGGATCGGTCGCGTCCGGTGTACCGACGTTCGAGTCGGGTGCGACAACCTCGATGTCGGACGACTGCACGGACTGGACCTCCGACTCCACTGGCGGCACGCTGTTCGCGCCGCACGTTTCCCGCGAGGGCCCGCGACCTGTCGCCGTGTGATCCCTCGTGATCGGTCCTCGTTCCGGTTACTCAGTCTTTCACAGACCGTAAAACCTCGACAAGGTGAACAGTCTGCACACCCGACCCGTTCACGGCGCCCGATACGGTGGACCGGACCCTACGACACGGCGATTGTCGATGGTGTCACCGTTTCGACGCCGACCGAGACTTTACACAGTTACAAACCGGTCGTTCCGGGATACAGCACCGAATACGGACCAGCTCTCACCCATATTCCACAAATCTCGTTGCTGCAGCACCAGAATCGATGCGACCCGTCCCAGGAGACTGCGTGAACACATTCCGGCGTTCGACCAGACGGCCCGCTCCGCGAGGCCGTCCCATGACCTCGCGAGACGCACTGAACCTGTACCTCGAGACCACCCACACCTCGGCCATCCTCATCCACGCCTTCGTCGTCGATGTCGCGGCCGGGACCGGTCCGGGCATTCGTAACCATCAGGACGCCGTCGACTACGCCCGGTCGATCGTCCACCTCGATCCGATCTTCCGGCAGAAACTTCACCGGTATCCGAGGGACGTGCACTATCCGTTCTGGGTGGACGACCCGACGACGGACGTCGGCTCCCACGTGTTCGTCACCACCCAGCAACCGGGTGAGACCGACATCGTCCGCCGCCGGACCGTGGAGCTGTCCCGCGAGTTCTTCGACTTCCGCACCGGCCCCGCCTGGCAGCTCCACTTCCTCGTCGACCTGCACGGTGTCGACGGCGTTCCCGACGGGGGAACGGTCATGATCGCGAAGTTCCACCACAGCGCGATCGACGGCGTGAGCGCGTCCGACCTCATCTCCCGGATGCTGTCGCCGACCCCCGCCGAGCCGAGGCCGTCCGCCCCGGAGGTTCCCGCCCCGTCGACGCCGCGCGCGCTGGCCGCCGTCCCGAAGGATCTGGTACTCCTGGGCGCGACCGCACTCCGCTGGGCCACCAGGAAACGCCCGACCGCCCCCGTACCACGGCCGGCCGCACCCGGGGCGGTGCCGGCCACACGCTTCAACGGCGACATCGAACCCGACATGGCTTGGGACCTGACCTGGTTCGATCTCGACCGCATCCGCCGCATCAAGGCCGGCTACGCCGAGACGACCGTCAACGACCTCATGACCGCCATCATCTCGCTGGCCCTGTCCTCGTATCTGGACGAGCACGGCGAACTGCCCGAGGCGAGTCTGTCGATCTCGATGCCGATGAGCACCCGCTCCCTCACCGATGCCTCCACCGCGAACCAGCTGACCCCGATGACGGTGGATCTGCACACCGACATCCCCGACGCGGGACAGCGACTCCATGCGATCCACGCGTCGTTGATCGACGCGAAGGAGGCCGTGGTCCGCTCCGCCTCACGGACCGGCCCACCGCATCCGTTGACCGCCATGCCGTCGGTCGTCGTCCCGATCGTCGGTGCCCTCAGCCCGACCCCTCCCGAGAAGCCGACGACCTCACCGACCACGACCATGCTGAGCAACGTCAGCTACGGGCGGGGTCCGCTCGAACTGCTGGGCGCACCCGTCGTCGGCTGCTACGGCGTCCTCCCCGCGGTGCGGGGCGTCCACCTCACCCACTCCGTGCGGTCGGTCGGATCGTCCATCTCGATGTCCGTCGCCTCGAACGCTCGCGCGATGCCCGACATCGAGCACTACATGTCCCTGATCCGCGAGGCCGTCGACCGCCTCGAGCGCGAGGCCTGACAGGTCACCGCAGCGTGTTGCTGTGGTGACCGGCGTCGTCAGTTCCCCAATGCCCTGCGCAGTGCCGGAACGATGACGTCCCACGCTGCGTCGGTCGTCATCGACCAGTGCGTCACCGGGACCGAGTACGCGTCCACGACGTCGGCGTAGGGCAGCCACGAGTCCGCGTAGACACGTCCGGTCGGATCGTCGGCGGCCGCGGCGAAGAACAGCATCCGACCGTCGAAACGGTTCGGGTGATGCCGTTCCATCAGCACACCGTTGTGCGCCGCACCTCGGAGCATCAACTCGACCGTGCGTTCGTCGAGGACGGCCGCCACGGCGGGTGCCGACGCGATCATGCGCGCGGCATCCTCGAAGCTCGCCAACGGAACGTCGGGGACACCCTCGGTGCTCACACCCACCGCTCCGAGCAGCTCCGACAGTGACAGCGCCTTCTCCTCCGTCTCCGACTCGGTGGATGCGGGACCACCTCGCGAGTCCAGGACGGCGAGCAGTTCGACGCTCTCCCCCGCCTCACGCAGGATCGTGGCGACGGTCTGCGCGACGGTGCCGCCGAACGACCACCCGAGCAATCGGTACGGGCCCTCGGGCTGCACGGTCCGGATCTCGTCGAGGTAGCGCTGCGCGACCGCGAACACCGACTCCTCGAGCGTGTCGTCGCCCGAGAGCGCCGGCGTCTGGATGCCGTAGATCGGGATCTCCGGATCCAACCTCGAGGCCAGGCCCGTGAAGCTCCACGCCAGTCCGACGATCGGGTGGAAACAGAACAGCGCCGGCTGACTCCCGGTCGTCCGGATCGGCAGCAGCACGCCCAGCGCATCCTTGTCGTCGTCGATCGCACCGGCCTCCACCCGCGCCGCGAGGGTGGCCGGGGTGGGCGAGGTGAAGATCCACTGCAACGGGACGTCGAGGTCGATGACGTCGGACGCACGGACCGCCGACAACAGCTTGGTCGCACTGAGCGAGTTGCCGCCCAGCTCGAAGAAGTTGTCGTCGACTCCCACACGATCGACGCCCAGCACACTCGCGAAGACGTCGACGAATGCCGTTTCCAGCGGTGTCGACGGCGCACGGTAGTCGCGCTGCACACCCGCGTCCGGACTCGGAAGCGACTTGCGATCCATCTTCCCGCTGGCGCCGAGGGGGATCGAGTCGATGACGACGGTCCGACTCGGCACCATGTAGGACGGCAACCTGGTCCCGGCGAACTCCTCGAGGTCGATCAGGTCCACCGTCGTCCCCTCCTCGGGCACGACGTAGCCGATCAGGGCTGCGCTGCCACCGAACTTCTTCACCGCCGCAGCGGCGACGGTGATGCCGGGGAACGACGCGAGAACCTTCTCCACCTCGCCGAGCTCGATGCGGAAACCGCGCACCTTGACCTGGTCGTCGGTTCGACCGAGGTAGTCGATGTCACCGGTGCTCGACCAGCGCACAGCGTCACCGGTCCGGTACATCCGTCCCGGCGCGAACGGGTTCGCGACGAAACGGTCCGACGTCAGATCCGACCGACCGAAGTATCCCCAGGCCAGCTGATCACCGGCCAGGTACAGCTCACCGGCGACCCCGTCGGGAACGGGCTTCAGCGCACCGTCGAGGACGTAGACGCTGGTGTTGGCCGCCGGCTTGCCGATCGGGATGGACGCGGACGTACCCGTGTAGGCACCCGAGAAGCGTGTGACCGTGACGGCCGCCTCGGTGGGTCCGTACAGGTTGTCGACCTGTGCGTCGCTGATGCGACCGAACGCATCGACGCTGTCCCGAGGCAGTGCCTCGCCGGCGCACAGCACCGCACGGACCGATGCCACGTCCGCCGCCTCCGCGACCGTCAGGAACGCCACGAACGGGGACGGCACGAACACGGCGATCGTGACGTTCTGCGTCCGGATCAGATCCGCGATGTACAGCGAATCGCTCTGTCCGCCGGGCTTGGCCAGCACGACCGTCGCACCGGCGGTGATCGGCCACCACAGTTCCCACACCGAGACGTCGAACGTCACCGGCGTCTTCTGCACGACGGCGTCGGCCGTGGACAACCCGTACTCCCGGGTCATCCACGCGAGCTGGTTCGCCACCGCGGAGTGACCGACGGCAACGCCCTTGGGGCGGCCCGTCGACCCCGAGGTGTAGATGATGTACATCAGGTCGTCGCCCGTGATAGGACGCGTCCGCTCGTGGTCCTCGATGTGCCCGCCCGAGTAATCGGACAGGTCGAGCGTGTCCACGTCGACCCGCGTGCACCCCGTGTCCTCGAGATCGAGGACGATCGGCGACACCGTCAGCACTCCGCGAGGCCGCGCGTTCTGGAGCACGTACTTCGTCCGCTCCGCCGGGTGCTCGAGATCGATCGGCAGGTACGCGGCCCCCGACCTCACCACGGCGTGCAGAGCGATCATCATGTCGAACGATCGCGGGATCGCGACGGCGACCAGGTCACCGGGTCCGACGGCGTGCGCGATGAGGTACCGCGCCAACCGGTCGACTCGCTCGTCGAACTGGCGGTACGTGAGCGAGACGTCACCGGCCACGACCGCGACCTCGTCGGGCGACGCAGCGAATCGGTGATCGAGCATCTCGGTGACCGTCGACGGGACCCCCGGCATGGCCGTCCGGTTGCGGTCCTCGACGACGAGACGCTTCTCGTCGCTGCTCATGATCTCGATGTCGCGCACCATCGTGTCCGGTGCGAACGCCGCGGTCTCGAGCACGCGCAGGAACCTGTCGGCGAACGACTGCACCGTGGCCTCGTCGAACAGCGACGTCGCGTAGGTGAAGGCGAGTTCGAGCCCGCGCCCACGCTCGGAGTTCTCGCCGCCCTCGGCGACCACGAGATGCAGGTCGTACTGCGAGATCTCGGCCCCCGGATCGAGTGCCGCGACCTCGAGACCCGCCAGGCTCGCCTGCACCGGTGCGAGGTTCTGGAACGAGAAGCCCACCTGGAACAGCGGGTTGAAGGCCGTGGACCGCTCCGGGTCCACCGCTTCGACCACTGTCTCGAACGGCACGTCGGCATTCGCGAACGCGCCGAGGTCGACCGCCGAGGCGGCCAGGACGAGATCGCGGAACGACTGGTGGGGATCGACGTCGAGACGCAGGGCGAGCGTGTTGACGAACATTCCCACCAGGTCGTCGAGCGCTTCGTCGCCGCGACCCGCGATCGGTGTGCCGACCACGATGTCCCGGCTGTTCGCCAACTTCGACAGCAGCACCGAGAACGCCGAGTGGACGCCCATGAACAGCGTGGCGCGCGACCCCTGGCAGACCTCCTGGAGGGCGTCCATGACGCGGGCGGGCAGGAAGAAGCCGATCTCCTTGCCGGACATCGACTGGACCTCGGGCCTCGGCCTGTCGAACGGCAGCTCGAGCGGGCCGTCGAGACCGGCCATGGTCGACTTCCAGTACGAGATCTGTTCGCCGAGAACCGATGTCGGGTCCTCGACCGAACCGAGTGCCTCACGCTGCCACAACGTGTAGTCCGCGTACTGCACCTCGAGGGGACGCCAGACGGGCTCGTTCCCCTCGGAGCGCGACGCGTAGGCGACCATGACGTCCCGTGCCAGCGGCCCGATGGAGAAGCCGTCCGCCGAGATGTGGTGCATCACGATCATCAGCACGTGCGAATCCGGGCCGGTGCCGAGCAGCAGACCCCGGATGGGAACTGCCGCGGTGACGTCGAATCCGCGGGCGACGAAGGACACCAGACGGGATCGGACGGCGTCCTCCGACACCGAGTCCCGCTCGAAGTCCAGTACGTGATCCGACGGCGGCACGATCTTCTGGAACGGCCCCGACTCGTCCTGCGGGTACAGCGTGCGGAGCGCCTCGTGCCGCGCGACCACGTCCTGCACTGCGCGGACGAGGGCGTCGACGTCGAGATCCCCGGTGAGCCGCACGGCCAGGGGGACGTTGTACGCGGGAGAGACCGTGTCGAACTGGTTCAGGAACCACATCCGCTGCTGAGCCAGCGACAGCGGGATACGGTCCGGCCGCACCATCGGCGTCAGCGGGATCCGAGCACCCGACGTGGCGGATTCCACGCGTGCGGCGAATCCTGCGACATCCGCAGTCTCGAACATCTCGCGGATGCCGACGGTGGTGCCGAGACGCGCATTGATGCGGGCGATCACCCGTGTCGCCGACAGCGAGTTTCCGCCCAGCTCGAAGAAGTTGTCGTCCACTCCGACCCGATCCACGCCGAGTACCGAGGCGAACGCGTCCGCGACGGCTTCCTCGACCGGCGTCGACGGTGCCCGGAACTCACGCCCGGCGGTGGCGTCGACCGACGGCAGCTGTCGGCGATCGAGCTTGCCGTTGACGCTCAGCGGCAGTGCGTCGATCACGACGATCCGTGCCGGCACCATGTACGCCGGCACCAGTGTCCGCATGGTCTCGCGGACCGCGTCGACGTCGACGGTGCGGTCCTCGTGCGGAACGGCGTAGCCGATCAGCAGATCGCCACCGGCAACCTTCTTGACCGCGGCGGCGGCGGCGGACACGCTCTCGTGCGTCGCGAGAGCGGACTCGACCTCACCGAGCTCGATGCGGAAGCCGCGGACCTTGACCTGATCGTCCGTTCGCGCCACGAACTCGAGTTCCGGTCCCGTCCCGGCCGTACGGGTGTTCCACCGCACGGCGTCGCCGGTCCGGTAGAGGCGCCCCGCGCCGTACGGATTCGCGACGAACCGCTCGGCCGTCAGGCCGGAGCGACCGTAGTACCCGCGGGCGAGCTGAACTCCCGAGAGATACAGCTCTCCCGTGACGCCCTGCGGAACGGGCCGCAGACGGTCGTCCAACACGTAGACGCGGACGTTGGCCTCGGGGGCGCCGATGGGCACGACACCCGTCTCGTCCGCCGTGATGCGGTGCACGGTGGCCGAGACGGCAGCCTCGGTCGGTCCGTACAGGTTGACCACGGGAGCGTCGGACAGGCGTGCGAACGCCGTGACCACGTCGCGCGGCAACGCCTCACCGATGCAGACGACCGCGCGCAGCGTCGCGATGTCCTCCCGCGTGGCGACGGCGGTGAAGGCGCCCAGCAGGGACGGCACGAAGTCCGCCACGGTGACGGCTTCGTCGCGCATCAGTCGCGCCAGGTAGACCGGGTCGCGGTTACCTTCCGCGTTCGCCACGACCAGGCGGGCGCCCGTCGTGAGCGGCCACCACAGTTCCCACACCGACAGGTCGAAGGTCGACGGCGTCTTGTGCACCATCGCATCGGCCTCGGTGAGCTCGAACTCCTGTTGCATCCACCAGATCTGGTTCGCCACGGCGCGGTGCGGCAGGGCCACACCCTTGGGTCGACCGGTCGATCCGGAGGTGTAGATGACGTAGATCGCGTCGTCGGGCAGCAGTGTGCGCGACCGCTCGGCATCGGTGACCGGAGAGTCCGAGTACCCGGACAGGTCGACCGTCGTGATGTCCACCTGCGGCACGTCGGTGTGCACCGCCAACCCGTCGGGGCCGGTGATCACGAGGGTCGGGCGGGCGTCACCGAGGACGTACTCGGTGCGATCGGCAGGATGATCCGGATCGATCGGCAAGTAGGTCGCACCCGCCTGGACCACCGCGTACAGAGCGACGATCGAGTCGACGGACCTCGGGACCGCGACTGCCACGAGGTCTCCCGTACCGACGCCGGAGGCGATCAGATGGCGGGCGACGCGGGCTACACGAGCTCCCAGCTCGGCGTAGGTCGACGACTCGCCCTCGAACGTGATCGCCACCGCGTCGGGCGACGCCGCGACACGGCCCGTGAACATCTCGGTCAGCAGCAGCGGCGCGCCGGACCGGTCCGTGGCGTTCACGGAGTCCAGCAGCTCACGCTGCTCGTCCTCGGACAGGACGTCGACGGCGCGGAGCGGAACCGTCGGGTCGGCGTTGACGGTGTCGATGACGCGGTGCAGACGCTCGACGATCGCGTCGGCGGTACTGCGGTCGAACAGGGCGGTGGAGAACGTCAGGGCGCACTCGAGCGCACTGGTGACACCGTCGCCACCTTCCTCGGCGCCGACGAGGAGCTGCAGGTCGAACTGCGCGGCTCCGGTTTCCACACCCAGGTCCGAGATCTCGAGCCCGGGCAGCGTCAGGGACACCTGCTCGAGGTTCTGGAACGTGAAGCCCACCTGGAACAACGGGTGATGAGCCGTCGACCGTTCCGGGTTGATGGCCTCGACGAGCCGCTCGAACGGGATGTCGGCGTTGCCGAAGGCGGCGAGGTCCCGTGCCCGTGCCTGTTCGACCAGCTCACCGAACGACATGTCCGGGTCCAGGTCGAGGCGCAGGCCGAGAGTGTTGGCGAACTGACCGACGAGGTTGTCGAGTTCCTGCTCTCCACGACCGGCGATCGGCGTGCCGACGACGATGTCGCGCGAGCCCGACAACTTGGCCAGCGTGAGAGCGAAGGCAGCGTGCATCGCCATGAACAGCGTGGAACCGGACGCGGTGGCCACCCGGTTCAGCGCCTGCACCTGATCCGCGGTGATACGGAAGCGGACCGATTCACCCTCCATGGCCTGGATCTCCGGCCGCGGACGGTCGAACGGCAGCTCGATCGGGCCGTCGATTCCGCCGAGAGCGGTGCGCCAGAAGTCGAGCTGTCGGGCCAGGATCGACGTGGGATCCGACTCGTCGCCGAGGACCTCGAGCTGCCACAGCGTGTAGTCCGCGTACTGCACCGGGAGCGGCGCCCAGATCGGGGCATTGCCGGCGATGCGGGACGAGTACGCCACCATGACGTCGCGGGCCAGCGGGCCGAGCGAGAACCCGTCCGCCGACACGTGGTGGATCACGAAGGCGAGCACCTGCTCGGACGGACCCGTCCTGAGAATGGCTGCTCGGACAGGAACCTCACGGGTCACGTCGAAGCCGTCGGTGACGAAGGCGAAGAGTCGGGCACGCATGCGCGCCGGATCGACGTCCTCGACGGTCAACGACAGGTTGGTGCGATCGACCGGGAGCACCACCTGGTGCGGACCGTTCTCGCCTTCCGGGTACACCGTGCGCAGCACCTCGTGCCGACCGATCACATCGGTGATCGCCTGCTCAAGAGCGACGGTGTCCAGATCGCCCGTCAACTTGATCGCCAGCGGGATGTTGTACGCCGCGGAGGAGGTGTCGAAGCGGTTCAGGAACCACATGCGCTGCTGCGCGAGGGACAGCGGGATCTCCTCGGGACGTTCCCGCGGTTCCAGGGCGACGCGTGTACCGAACTCGACCGCACGTTCCGCACGCACTGCGAGCCCCGCGGCCGTGGGTGCCTCGAAGATCTCGCGGATGCCGACGCGGGCGTTGAGTGCCGCGTTGACCCGGGAGATGACCTGTGTCGCCGACAGCGAGTTGCCACCGAGCTCGAAGAAGTTGTCGTCCACGCCGACGCGCTCGACGCCGAGCACCGACGCGATGGCACCGGCCACCACTTCCTCCACCGGGGTGGACGGTGCGCGGTAGGTCGAGCCGGCATCGACGCCGACCGACGGCAACTGCCGACGGTCCAGCTTGCCGTTGATCGACAGCGGCAGACTGTCGAGTACGACGATCCGCTGCGGAACCATGTACGCCGGAAGGCTTTCCGACGCGTGAGCGCGCACGGCGTCGACGTCGACGGACCTCTCTGGAGCAGGAACGACGTAGCCGACGAGCATGTCGCCGCCGCCGGTGGTGGACACCGCCACCGCTGCTGCGGCGATTGAATCGTCGCCCACGAGAACGCTTTCGATCTCACCGAGCTCGATGCGGAAGCCGCGGACCTTGACCTGGGTGTCGGTGCGGTCGAGGAAGACCAGCTCGCCGCCGGCGTTCCAGCGGACGGCGTCGCCGGTGCGGTACAGGCGTGAGCCGTCGGCGTCGAACGGGTTCGCGACGAACCGTTCCGACGTGAGGTCGGCTCGGCCGACGTATCCCAGCGCGAGCTGGGTGCCGCCGAGGTACAGCTCGCCGCCGACGCCCGTCGGTACCGGCCGGAGTCGATCGTCGAGTACGTAGACCCGGACGTTGGCCTCGGGTGAGCCGATGGGCACCGACCCCTTGGCGCCGCGCACGGTGCGGTGCGAGGTCACGGAGACCGCGGCCTCGGTGGGGCCGTAGAGGTTGTCGAGCGTTGCGTCCGAGAGGGATTCGAACGCCGTCACGACGTCGCGCGGCAGGGCTTCACCGATGCACAGCACCGCGCGGAGCGTGGCCACGTCCTCCCGCGATGCCAGGGCGCAGAAGGCGCCGAGGAGCGACGGCACGAAGTCGGCCACGGTGATCCGCTCGTCCCGCATGAGGCGTGCGAGGTAGGACGGGTCGCGGTTGCCCTCCGGGGAGGCCAGGACCAACCGGGCGCCCGCGGTCAGCGGCCACCACAGTTCCCATACCGACAGGTCGAACGTGGACGGCGTCTTCTGCACCATCGCGTCCTCGGACGTGAGGTGGTACTCGTTCTGGATCCACGCCATCTGGTTGGCGACGGCACGGTGCGGCAGCGCCACGCCCTTCGGCCGTCCGGTCGAGCCGGAGGTGTAGATGACGTAGGCGCGGTCCTGGGGGAGCAGGGGTCGACTGCGGTCGATGTCGGTCATCGGAGAGCCGTCGAACAACGACATGTCGACCGTCGAAAGGTCGACGGTGGGGATCGTCGTCTCCACGGGAAGCGGCGTGCCGGAGATGATCGCCATCGACGGAGCGGCACTGGAGAGCACGTACTCCGTGCGCTCCGCCGGGTGATCGAGGTCGATCGGGAGGTATCCGGCACCGGCAGCGACGACGCCGTACATCGCGACCATGGAGTCGAACGAGCGCGGTACCGCGACGGCGACCAGATCGCCTGTCCGGACACCCTCGCCGACGAGGTAGCGGGCCAGGCGCGACACACGTTCGGAGAACTCCCCGTAGGTGATCGACTCGTCGCCGTACGTCAGCGCCGTGGAGTCAGGTGCCGCGGCGACGCGGGCCGCGAACATGTCCGTCAGCAGCTCGGGCACACCGGCGACGTCGGTGTCGTTGCGCTGCACCAGGATCTGCTCACGCTCGTCGGCCGACAGGACGTCGACGGCAGCGATGCGCTGGTCCGGTCGCGCCGCGACGGCGTCGAGAACGCGCAGGAACCGTTCGACGAACACCTGTGCCGTGGACTCGTCGAACAAGGACGTGGCATAGGTGAGCATCGCGATCTGCCCGGCATCGGTGCCGCTCTCGCTGACGATGAGGTGCAGGTCGAACTGGGACACATCGAAGTCGAAGCCGGCGTCCGACACCGTCAGATCGGGAAGCTCGAAGCTCACCGGTGACAGGTTCTGGAAGGAGAAGCCGACCTGGAACAGCGGGTGGTACGCGGTGGAGCGCACCGGATTCAGCGCCTCGACCAACTGCTCGAACGGCACGTCGGCGTTGCCGAAGGCCGCCAGGTCGCTCTCGCGGACCGACTCGACCAGATCGGCGAACGTCAGGTCCGGGTTCACGTCGACGCGCAGAGCGAGCGTGTTGACGAACATGCCGACCATGTCGTCGAGCTCCTGCTCGCCGCGGCCGGCGATCGGGGTACCGACAGCGATGTCCCGACTGCTGCTCAGCGCCGACAGCAGGACGGACCAGCCGGCGTGCATCGCCATGAACAGCGTGGCGCGCCGTTCCTGCGCGATCGACGTCAGCGCGGCCGTCGTCTCGGCGGAGATCTCGAAGCGGATCGACTTGCCCTGCAACGACTGCACCGCGGGGCGCGGTCGATCGGTCGGCAGCGCCAACGCGTCTCCCAGCCCGGCGAGGCGGGTCTTCCAGTACGCGACCTGCCTGCTGACGACGGAGGTGTCGTCGTCGAGCGAGCCGAGAACCATGCGCTGCCACAGCGCGAAGTCGGCGTACTGCACCGGCAGCGGCGTCCACGACGGTGCCTCACCGCGTACCCGAGCGGTGTAGGCCACCATGACGTCCCGCGCGAGAGGACCCTGCGAGAAGCCGTCGGACGAGACGTGGTGGATGACGATGCCGAGGACGTAGGCCGGATCGTCGTCCGGGGCGTCGGTGATCTGCAGCAGCAGTCCGCGGACCGGAACCTCGGCCGTGACGTCGAATCCGCCGGAGACGAACGTGAACAACCGCGCGGCGACGTTCTCCTCGGTGACGTCCTCCGCGTGCAGGTCCAGCGGAACGTCACGCGCCGGCAGGACGACCTGCGCGGGCCCGTCGTCGGTCTGCGGGTAGACCGTTCGCAGAGACTCGTGGCGTTCGAGGACGTCGCGGACCGCCAGGGTCAGCGCGTCCAGGTCGAGCCGGCCCTGGAGCCGGATAGCGAGCGGAACGTTGTACGCGGGCGAGGACGTGTCGAACTGGTTCAGGAACCACATGCGCGACTGCGCCAGCGACAGCGGCACGTGCGCCGGCCGCTCCATCGGCACCAGCGGAGCACGCGTCTCGGCGGTCGACGCCGACTCGGCGCGCGCGGCGAAGGTCGCGACGTCCGCGGACTCGAACATCTCGCGGATACCGATGCGGGTGTTCAACCGCGCGTTGACGCGGGCGACCACCTGCGTCGCCGACAACGAGTTGCCGCCGAGCTCGAAGAAGTTGTCGTCCATACCGACTCGGTCGACACCGAGCACCGCGGCGAAGGCAGCGGCCACGATCTCCTCGACCGGGGTGGAGGGTGCGCGGTACTCGCGCGCCACGTCCAGATCGACCGACGGCAGACGACGGCGGTCGAGCTTGCCGTTGACGCTGAGGGGCAGCTCGTCGATGACGACGATGCGGGACGGCACCATGTAGCCCGGCACCGACTCCCCTGCCGCGGCGCGCACGGCGTCGACATCGACGGTCGTGTCGGGTTCCGCGACGACGTACCCGACGAGGAGCTCTCCGCCGGCGGTCCGAGCGACGGCGGCCGCGGCTGCAGCAACTCCGGCAGCCGATGTCAGCGCGGCCTCGACCTCGCCGAGCTCGATACGGAAGCCGCGAACCTTGACCTGGTCGTCGGTGCGTGCGACGAACTCGAGAACCGTGGCGTCTCCACGGGTGACCCAGCGGACGGCGTCACCGGTGCGGTAGAGACGTCCGGCTCCGAAGGGGTCGGCCACGAAGCGTTCCGCGGTGAGAGCGGTGTTGCCGAAGTATCCGAGCGCCAGCTGGTTGCCCGCGAGATAGAGCTCACCTGCGACACCGACCGGGACCGGTCGAAGGCGACTGTCGAGGACGTACACCTGGACGTTCGACTCGGGTCCACCGATGGACACCGGGCCGCTCTCGTCGGGCGCGATGTGGTGCACGGTGACCGAGACGGCAGCTTCCGTCGGGCCGTACAGGTTGACCACGGGGGCATCGGACAGCCGGGCGAACGACGTGACGACGTCACGCGGAAGCGCCTCGCCGATGCACAGGACGGCCCTCAGCGACGCGACGTCCTCGGACGTCGCCACCGAGGCGAATGCCCCGAGGAGCGACGGCACGAAGTCGGCGACGGTGACGTTCTGCTCGCGCATGAGACGCGCCAGTTCGGCGGGATCCCGATTCGCCTCCGGGGAACCGATGACGAGACGGGCGCCGGCGGTGAGCGGCCACCACAGTTCCCACACCGACAGGTCGAACGTGGACGGTGTCTTCTGCACCATCGCATCGTCGGCCGTGAGGGCGAACTCGTTCTGGATCCACCAGAGTTGGTTCGCCACAGCGCGATGCGGCAGCGCGACGCCCTTGGGGCGCCCCGTCGAGCCGGAGGTGTAGATGACGTAGACGGGGTCCTCCGCGAGAAGCGGACGCGTGCGCTCCTCGTCGGTGACGGGGCCGTCGGAGAATTCCGAGAGCTCCGCCGCGAGCACGTCCATCGTCGGCACGTCGGTCGGCGCGGACAGCTCCCGGCCGCCCAGCAGGATCAGCGACGGTCGAGCATTGCCCAGCACGTACTCGGTGCGCTCGGCCGGATGATCGAGATCGATGGGCAGGTAGGCGGCGCCCGCCTGGACCACCGCGTACATCGCGACCATGGAGTCGATCGACCGCGGCATCGCGACCGCGACCAGGTCGCCGGTGCGGACGCCGTCCGCCAGCAGCGCGCGTGCCAGACGTGCCACGCGAGAGCCGAACTCGGCGTACGTGATCGACATCTCGCCCTCGGTGAGGGCGAGAACGTCCGGGCGCTCGGCGACACGGTCGGCGAACATCCGCGCGACCGATGTGGGAGCACCGGACACCGCGGTGTCGTTGACGTCGACGAGGATCGCGCGACGCTCGTCCTCGCTCAGCACGTCGACCGACCGCACGGGGGCCTCGGGACGCGCGATCACGGCGTCGACGACGCGCGAGAACCGCTGCGTGAACGACTCGGCGGTGGCCTTGTCGAACAGTGCCTCGGCAAACGTCAGGACGGACTGCAACGATCCGTCCTCGGCGCCCTCGCTGACGATCAGGTGCAGATCGAACTGCGAGACAGCCGCTTCGATGCCGACGTCGCCCACGGTGAGGTCCGGCAGCTCGAACGTCACGGGTGCGAGGTTCTGGAAGGAGAAGCCCACCTGGAAGATCGGGTGGTACGCCGTCGAGCGGCGCGGATCGACGGCCTCGACCAACTGCTCGAACGGCACGTCCGCGTGACCGAACGCGGACAGGTCGACCGACCGTGCGGCCGCGACCAGATCGGCGAACGACGCGTCCGGATCGACGTCGAGGCGCAGGGCGAGCGTGTTGACGAACATGCCCACCATGTCGTCCAGCTCGCGTTCACCACGACCGGCGATCGGGGTTCCGACGGCGATGTCCCGCGAACCCGACAGCGTCGCGAGCAGGACGGACCATGCAGCGTGCACGGCCATGAACAGCGTGCCCTGACGTGATGCGGCGACGGCACGCAGACCGGCGGTCTGCTCCGGTGTCAGCGAGAACTGCACCGAGTGGCCCAGCATCGACTGCACGGCCGGGCGAGGACGATCCGAGGGGAGCTCGAGAGGATCGTCGAGACCGACCAGCTGCTGCTTCCAGTAGGAGATCTGCTGGGCGGTCAGCGAGTCCGGATCCTTCTCGGATCCGAGCACCGCGCGCTGCCACAGCGCGTAGTCGGCGTACTGGACCGGCAGTGGGGCCCACTCCGGCGCCGCACCGGTGATGCGCGCCGAGTAGGCGACCATGACGTCGCGTGCCAGCGGTCCGAGAGAGAAGCCGTCGGCGGAGATGTGGTGGACGACGATCGACAGGACGTACTCGGCCTTGTCTCCGGCCGGGTCGACGATCTCCAGAAGCACACCGCGGACGGGCACTGCCTCGGTGACGTCGAAACCGCCCGCGATGAACTCGAACAGGGCGCCGGGGACGCCGTCGGTCTCGACGGGCCGAGGTGCGAGCTCGAGCGGGACCGCGTCGACACCCAGGATCACCTGGTACGGACCGTCTTCCGATCCGGGGTAGACCGTGCGCAGCGTCTCGTGGCGGGCGAGGACGTCGCGGACGGCCTCCTCGAGCGCCTCGACGTCGAGCGAGCCGGTGAGCCGGACCGCCAGCGGGATGTTGTATGCCGGTGAGCTGGTGTCGAACTGGTTCAGGAACCACATGCGGCGCTGCGCCAACGACAGAGGGACCGGATCCGGTCGCTCCCCCGCCACCAACCGGGGACGGTCGCCCACGCCGGCCGAGAGTGCCCGTGCGGCAAGCTCGCCCACCGTGGAGGCATCGAAGATGTCGCGGACGCCGATGTGCGCGTCGAGCGCCGCGTTGATGCGGGCGACGGCCTGGGTCGCGACCAGTGAGTTGCCACCGAGGTCGAAGAAGCTGTCGTCGACACCGACGCGCTCGACGCCGAGGAGGTCGGCGAACACTTCCGCGACGGCCTGATCCTCGGGGGTCTCGGGAGCGCGGTACTCGGCGCGGGACCGGACCAGTGTCGGTTCCGGGAGCGCCGCGCGGTCGAGCTTGCCGACCGGGTTCAGCGGCACCGACGTCAGCGGCATGATCACCGAGGGCACCATGTGCGCGGGCAGACTCGCCTTGACCGACGCGTGCACGGCGGCGATGTCGAGGTCGACACCCTCGCGGGGCAGGACGTACGAGACGAGGTCGGTGACACCGCCGGCGGACCGGTGACCCACCGTGACGGCGAAGTCGACGTCCGGGTGTGCGGACAGAGCCGCATCGATCTCACCGAGCTCGATGCGCTGGCCGCGGATCTTGACCTGGAAGTCGCTGCGGCCGATGTACTCGATCGTTCCGGCCTCGGTCCAGCGGACGACGTCACCGGTGCGGTACAGGCGACTTCCCGCGGAACCGTACGGGTCGGCGACGAAGCGCTCCGACGTGAGCGTCGAGCGACCGAAGTACCCACGCGCGACTCCGGGACCTCCGGCATAGAGCTCACCCGGGACGCCGACCGGAACCGGCCGGAGCCGGCCGTCGAGGACGTACTCGGTGGTGCCCTTGCTGGGGCGACCGACGGTGATCCGATCACCGGCGGCCAGCGGCAACGACGCGTTGATCATGATGGTCGTCTCGGCGGGTCCGTAGCCGTTGACGACGGTGCGGCCCGACTCGGCCCACGTCGCCATCAGTTCGGGCGGGAGTGCTTCGCCGACGGGCATCACGGCACGGACGGACGGCACCGCGTCGGGTTCGACCGTCGCGAGCGCCGACGGGGTGATGACCATATGGGTCACGCCCTCGTCGGTCACGAACCGGGCCAGGTCCGGTCCGCCGTAGAACCCGGCCGGCGCCGGAGCCAGCGGAACTGCATTGCCCGCAGCGAGCAGGATCTCGAAGATCGATGCGTCGAAGCTGGTCGAGGCGACGGCGAGAACGACGGACTGCTCGTCGATCTTCAGGCTGTCCGTCTGCGCCGCAACGAGGTTCGCGAGGCCCGTGTGCGAGACGACGACGCCCTTGGGCTGTCCGGTCGAGCCGGACGTGTAGATCATGTACGACGCGTTGTCGAGGCGGATCGAGCCGAGACGTTCGGCGTCCGTGACCCGCTCGGACGAGCGCGCGTCGACCTCGGACGCGACCTGCTCGTCGTCCAGGACCAGCCACGACAGTCCCTCGACGTCGGCGGGACGGTCGGCGACGGTGGTGATGCCGAGCGCCGCACTCGAGTCGTGGACCATGTAGTCGATGCGCTCGGCCGGATGCGCGGGGTCGACGGGCACGACGTAGCCGCCCGCCTTCGCGACGGCCCACACGCACAGGACGAACTCCGCCGATCGCGGAACTGCCACGGCCACCACGACGTCGGGTCCGACGCCGCGGTCGACGAGGACGCGGGCCAATCGCGAGGCCCGCGCGTCCAGATCGGTGTAGGTCCATCGGAGCGAACCCTGCTGTACAGCAACGCCGTTCGGCGCACGATCGGCAGCCGATTCGAAAATGTCGACGAGGGTGCGCTGATCGACGTCGGCCGATCCGCGACGGCTGAGCAGGTCTTCCCGCTCGGACGGCAGCAGCGTCTCGACGCGTCCGACAGGTGTCCCGGGGGCACCGGCGAAGGTGCTGAAGACGGCCTGCAGACGGCTGCCGAGGTCGGCCATGTCGTCGTCGGAGAACAGGTCTCGCAGGTAGCGCAGCGTCATCCGGATCTGCGTGTCCGCGAACGTGACCACGTTGATCGGGTAGTGCGTCGCGTCGAGCACCTGTGCGCCCGTGACAGCCATGCCGTCGATCGACGCGGCGGCTTTCAGGCCCTCCTCGTCGACGGGGTAGGACTCGAGGACGGTGATCGAGTCGAACACCGCACCGGGTCCGACGGCGGTCGTGATGTCCGCCAGGCCCAGGTAGTGGTGATCGAGGAGCGCGGTCTGTTCCTCCTGCAGTCGCAGCAGGAACGATTCGATGTGCTCGGACTCGTCGATACGCACGCGGACCGGGAGAGTGTTGATGAACAGTCCGACCATCGTCTCGACGCCGTCGAGGTCCGCGGGACGCCCGGAGACGGTGCCACCGAACGCGACGTCGTCGCGGCCCAGCTGACGAGCCAGGACCAGACCCCACACGGCTTGGACGATCGTGCTCAACGTGACACCGAGGCGCGAGCCGAGGTCGGTGAGCTCGGACGTGACCTTCTCGTCCATGACGACCTCGACACGGCCCGTGTCGGTGGAGACACCGGACGTATCGGTGATGCCCGACAACAGCGTCGGCTCTTCCGCACCGGCGAACGCGGTGGTCCACGCCTTGACGGAGACGGCGCGGTCACGGACGGACAGCCACTCGAGGAACGACCGGTAGGAACGCACTTCGGGAAGCAGCGACGAGTCACCGCGCAACGCGTACAGCGTCAACAAGTCCTTGAGCACCAGCGGCATCGACCAGCCGTCGATGACGATGTGGTGCGCCATGAACGACAGCGTGACCGTGTCGTCGGCGGTCCGGATCATCCGGAACCGCACCAGCGGTGCGTCGTCCATCGCGAAGCGTCGATCGCGTTCGGTCTCGAGCTCGGTGCGCAGTGCACTCTCGAGGTCCTCGGTGCCGCGCAGGTCGACATCGACCCACGGCACCTCGACACGATCGGGAACCAGCTGCACAGCACGACCGTCGGCGGTGGTGCGGAACGACGTCCGCAGCCCGTCGTAGCGAGCGAGCAGAGCGTCGGCAGCCGCGACGAAGCGGTCTCGATCCACCTCACCTGTCAGATCGAGAACGACCTGCATGACGTAGACGTCCGCAGCGTCGGCCGGCTGCATCGACGAGTGGAAGAGCAGACCCGCCTGCAGAGGTGCCAGCGACCAGACGTCCCCGAGATCCGGGACGTCGTTCTCGAAGACCTCGATGTCCTTCTGCGACACGGGGACCAACGGAATGTCGGACGGCGTCAGGCCGCCGGCCTCACCGCTGTCGACGTGGCCCGCGAGTGCGGTCAAGGCGTCGACCCAGTACCGGCCGAGCACCTCGACGTCCTCGGAGGACAGGATCCCCCGGGGGAACGCGAACGTCGCGCCGAGCTGATCGTCCGCGAGCACCGCGTTGATGTCCAACACGGCGATGGCGGGCATGTCCGCGTCGAGCGGCACGTCGGCGAGCGTGCGGATGTCCGACGACGGCAGGAACCCGAGTCCCTCTACGCCCTCGGGGAGTTCGCCGGCGGACAGGCGACCGAGGTAGTTGAAGCTGATCTGTCCGACGGACGTGCCCAGCACGGACCGGCCCGAGTCGTCCAGGTAGCGCAGCATGCCGTAGCCCATGCCGCGGCTGGGGACTCGGAGCAACTGCTCCTTGACGGCCTTGACCGCACGACCCGCCGCCGGACCTCCGGCGAACGCGTCGTCGAGATCGACGTCGGCAAGGTTCAGCAGGACGGGGAAGATGGCCGTGAACCAGCCGACGGTGCGCGAGAGATCCGCGAGTCCGGCGTCGCCGAGCACGTCTTCCTCGCGGCCGTGACCCTCGAGTCGCAGCAACAGCGAGTCGGACTCGGTGCCGCGCTCGCGACGCCACTTCGCCACGGCAAGTGCCAGAGCGGACAGCAATCCGTCGTTGACGCCGCCGCGGAACACCTGCGGCAGCGTGGTGACCACGGACGTGGTGACGTCCGCCGGAACGGTGACCCGGATCTTGTCGAGCGTGTTCTGCACGTCGATCGACGGGTCCAGATCGCGGTCACCCAGAAGGATGTCCTCGGACCGGACGACGGACGTCCAGAACGGCAGCTCGTCGCGACGCGAGGCAGCCTGATCGGTCAGGGCGTGCGCCCAGGTCCGCATGGAGGTGCCCACCGGTTGCAGCTGCGGCTCGGTGCCCGTCGAGACGGCGAACCATGCGGTGACCAGGTCGGGGACGATGATGCGCCAGGAGACGCCGTCGACGGCGAGGTGGTGGCCGGCGACGACGAGGTAGCCGTTCGCGTCGGAGGTTCCCTCGGTGTTCAGCCGGA
This sequence comes from Rhodococcus sp. MEB064, assembly GCF_000834565.1. Taxonomy (NCBI): domain Bacteria; kingdom Bacillati; phylum Actinomycetota; class Actinomycetes; order Mycobacteriales; family Nocardiaceae; genus Rhodococcus; species Rhodococcus sp. MEB064. The sequence goes on along the minus strand of NZ_JXQS01000034.1, from coordinate 13,596 downwards.
CTGTGTCCAGCCAGACGAACTGGACGAGACGGCCGTCGGCGGTCGAGAGGCGGTCGAGGGCCGCGTCGAGCGCTGCGCGAGCGGCCTTCTCGCGGTCGTCGCCGGTCAGGTCGGCGTCGAACGGAACGCGGGTGAGCAGGGACGCCGCGTCGACGGCGCCCGGGGCGGCGGTCTCGATGGTGAACCCGTCGTCGACCGAGCCGACCAGCCGCGCGCGGAACATATCGTGCCGGTCGAGGACGGCCTGGAGCGTGGCCACGAGGCGGGCCTCGTCGATGCCGGCCGGCAGGTCGAGCACGACGCTCTGCGAGAAGCGTTCGTACGCGCCGCCGCGCTGGGTCATGAAGTGCTCGACGGGTGTCAGCGGCCGTGTTCCGACACCGCCGCCCTCGAGTTCGGGCAGCATGCGGACGGCGTTCTCCCCCGTCGACACGACGGCCGCCAGTGCGGACACCGTGCGCCGCTCGAAGACGTCACGCGGGCTGAGCGACAGCCCGGCCGCGCGGGCACGGGAAACCAGCTGGATGGAGACGATGCTGTCTCCACCGAGAGCGAAGAAGTCGTCGTCCGCGCCGACTCGATCGACACCGAGGACGTCGGCGAACACCGATGCCAGGGCGCGTTCGGTCTCGGTGGCGGGTTCGCGATACGTGTCGGTGTCGGTACCGAACTCCGGTGCGGGCAGTGCCCGGCGGTCCACCTTGCCGGTGGCACCGAGCGGCACCTCGTCCATGACCACGATCGCCGACGGAACCATGTGCGTCGGTAGCGATTCCGCCGCCCACTCGGTCAGGTCGGATTCCCGCAGCAGCGATCCCGCGGTCAGCGTGACGTAGGTGACCAGCACCTTGGAGCCGGCAGCGGTGGTGAAGGGAGTGGTCAGCGCGAACTGGACCTCCGGGTGGGAGGAGACCACCGCGTCGATCTCACCCGGCTCGATGCGGAAGCCGCGAATCTTGATCTGCGAGTCACCGCGACCGACGTACTCGAGTTCGAGGTCGCCCGTCTCGGGACGCTTCCACCACCGCACCACGTCGCCGGTGCGGTACATGCGCGTACCGGGGTCGCCGTACGGATCGGCGACGAACCGCTCGGAGGACAGTGCGCGACGCTCGTGATAGTGCTGCGCCACACCGGGTCCCGCGGTGTAGAGGTCGCCGGGAACACCGACGGGGACGGGGTTGAGGCGAGCATCGAGAACCATCGCCCGGCCGCCGCGGATCGGGCCGCCGAACGGCATCGGGCCACCGGGAACCATCGGCTTGCCGATGTGCGAGACGATGGTGGTCTCGGTCGGTCCGAACACGTTGAGCATGCGCCGGCCCGGGGCGAACCTGGTCACCAGATCCTGGGAGTACGCCTCGCCGCCCACCGAAATGGTCTGCAGCGCGGGAAGACCGGTGTGATCCACCGACGCCAGCGCGGCCGGCGTGATGAAGGCGTGCGTCACCTCGTGACGACGCAGGAACTGCGCCAGCTCCTCGCCGCCGTACACGGATGTCGGCACGATCACCAGAGCGGCCGCGGCGGGAACCGCGAGCAGCAGCTCCAGCAGTGATGCATCGAAGCTCGGCGACGCGAAATGCATGACCCGCGAGTCACGCTCGACGCGGTACTGCTCGCGCTGCGAGACTCCGAGCTGGTTCAGGCCACGGTGGGAGACCGAGACGCCCTTGGGCAGACCGGTGGAACCGGAGGTGTAGATGATGTACGCACGATCGGACGGCGTCACGGTACGCAGACGCTCGGCGTCGGTGATCGGTGCCGAGGACGCCTCGGAAACCTGGCGGCGCAGGTCGTCGGAGTCGACGACGAGCCAGTCGATGTCGTCGGGCAGAGATCCACGGTGGGCACCCAGGGTGAGACCGACGCGGACACCCGAGTCGGTGACCATGTGCTCGATACGGTCGGCCGGGTAGTTGGGGTCGATCGGCACGAAGGCCGCGCCGGTGCGGGTGACCGCCCACATCAGGGCGACGGACTCCGCCGACCGCGGGACCGACAGTGCGACAGTGGATCCGCTACCGATACCGCGGGCGATGAGGATACGCGCGAGACGGGCGGTGAAGTCCGCGACCTCGCGATAGGTCGCCGAGGTGCCCTCGAACAGCACGGCACTGTCGAAGACCAGCGCCGGGCCGTCCGGGTTGATCTCCGCGGCCTCGACGAGCAGGTCGCCGAGGATCCGCTCGTCGACCGGGTCGTCGCCGGTGACGGGAGCGAGAGCGGCGGCCTCGGCAGGTTCGAGCAACGCGATGTCGCCCACCGCACGATCCGGAGCATCGATCGCCGCCGCCAGGACCCGCTCGAGTCGCTCGCAGAACAGCGACACGGTCGGAGCGTCGAACAGGTCGGTGGCGTACGTGACCTCGATCGAGAGACCGGCCGGTGCGCCGGCGTCGTCGACGGTCTCGGTGATCTCGATGGAGAGGTCGAACTTGGCCGAGTGCACCCCGGCGTCGTATCGCGCGACCTCGAGTCCGCCGAGTTCGAACGTGGTGCGCTCGAGGTTCTGGAAGGCGAGAGCCACCTGGAACAGCGGATTGTGCGACGTCGAGCGCTCCGGGGCGAGCACCTCGACGAGTCGTTCGAAGGGAACGTCGGCGTTGCCGAAGGCGTTCAGGTCCACGGACTTCGTCTCGGCGAGCAGCTCGGCGAACGACGCGTGCGGCGACACATGGCTGCGAAGCACCAAGGTGTTGACGAACATGCCGACCAGGTCGTCGAGCGCTTCCTCACCGCGGCCGGCGATGGGCGCACCGACGGCGATGTCGGTGGTGTTCGACAGCTTCGCCAGCACGACGGCCAACGCGCTGTGCACGACCATGAAGAGGGTCGCGTCGTGCGCCCGCGCGACATCCGCGGCGCGGGCGTGGACATCGGCTCCGATGACGTGGTTCACCGCGGCGCCGCCGCCGGTGGACACGGCCGGGCGCGGTCGATCGGACGGGAGGGTGAGAACCTCGGGCAGGTCGTCCAGCTGGGTCACCCAGTACGACTCCTGCTGCGAGGCAAGCGACTCCGGGTCCGACTCGGACCCGAGCATCTCGCGCTGCCACAGGGAGAAGTCCGCGTACTGCACCTCGAGCGGACGCAGCGGGCCGTTCTCGCTCCACGCCGGCGAACCCGCCTGACGTGCCGCGTACGCGGTCATGACGTCGCGGGCCAGCGGCCCCATCGAGAAGCCGTCGGCACTGACGTGGTGCACGACGAAGGCCAGCACCGAATCGGTGTCCGACATCCGCAGCAGGGCGCCGCGCAGCGGTACCTCGGCGGTGACGTCGAACCCGGACGTGACCATGTCGATCACGCGGCTCTGCACGGCGTCGGACGCCACGTCGACGACGGAGAACTGCGAGGAGACCTGCTCGGCCGGAAGGATGACCTGGTACGGCGTGCCGTCCACCTGCGGGTAGAGCGTGCGCAGGGATTCGTGACGTTCCAGCACGTCGCCGACGGCGGCCCGGAGCACGTCGACGTCCAGGGCGCCGCGGAGCGTGATCACCAGCGGGATGTTGTACGCCGCGGACTCGGGGTCGAACTGGTTGACGAACCACATGCGGGACTGGGCGAGAGACAGCGGGATCCGCTCGGGACGCTCCCGCGGTGCCAGCACCGGGCGGGTGCGTCCGGTCTGCGCCGCGGCATCGATCCGCGCGGCGAGCGCTGCGACGCTGGGCTTCTCGAACAGGTCGCGGACACCGATGGAACTGCCCAGCGCCTCGTTGACACGAGCCACCGCTCGCATGCCGACCAACGAGTTGCCACCGAGCTCGAAGAACGAGTCGTCCATGCCCACACGCGGCGCGTCGAGCAGCGCGGAGAAGACGTCGGCGACGACCTTCTCGGACACCGTCTCGGGGGCCCGGTACTCGCGGGGACCGGACACGTCGACGGGCTCGGGGAGCGCACGGCGGTCCAGCTTGCCGCTGGGGCTCAGCGGGATCTCGTCGAGAACGGTCAGGTGCGAGGGCACCATGTAGGCGGGAACGCGTTCGCCCACCAGGTCCAGAACGCTCGTCAGGTCCGGTGCGCGCCCGGTTTCCGGCACGATGTACGCCACCAGGGCTTCGCCGGTGCGCTCGTCGGAATGAACGATGGCGACAGCGCGTGCCACGTCCGGATGAGCCGTCAGGGCGGACTCGATCTCGCCCAGCTCGATGCGCAGACCGCGGAGCTTGACCTGGAAGTCGGTGCGGCCGAGGAACTCCAGCTCGCCGTCGGCCGTGCGCAGCACCAGGTCACCGGTGCGGTACATCCGCAGACCGGTGGTGCGGGGATCGGCGACGAACCGGTCGGACGTGAGGTCCGGACGTCCGAAGTAGCCCCGCGCCAACTGGGCGCCCGTGAGATAGAGCTCTCCCGGGACACCGACCGGGACGTCGTGCAGACGCGAATCGAGCACGCGCGCACCGGTGTTGCGGATCGGACGACCGATCGGGACGGTGCGGACGTCGGCCTCGGTGGTCCGGTGCAGGGTCGAGGTGACCGTGGCCTCGGTGGGGCCGTAGGTGTTGTCGAGCTCGGCCGCGGAGGAGGCGGCGAAGCGTCGGACCAGGTCCGCGGACAGCGCCTCACCACCGACGGAGAGGTACCGCAGCGAATCCGGCAGCGCCAGACCGGCGTCCGACATGAACAGCTCGAGCATGGACGGCACGAACTCGAGGATCGCGATGCGGTGCGTCCGCGCCTGGTCGAGCAGGTACTGCACGTCGAGGTGGCCGTCGGGCCGGGCCACGACCAGCGTCGCGCCGAGTTGCAGCGGGAGGAACAACTCCCACACCGACGCGTCGAAGGTGACCGGCGTCTTCTGCAGCATCGTGTCGCCGGCAGTCAGATCGTAGGTCTCGTGCATCCACAGCATCTGGTTGATCACCGAGTGATGCGACACCGCAACGCCCTTGGGTCGTCCGGTCGATCCCGAGGTGTAGATGATGTACGCGATGTTCGACGGCAGCAGAGCGGAGGTGCGCTCGTCGTCGGTCAGGGCGTCGGCGGACACTCCCGACAGGTCGACCGTGTCGACGTCGATGATGTTGCTGTGCTCGGGCAGATCCCGGTGATCACGCGACGTGGTCAGCAGCACGACGGGAGCGGCACTGTCGAGGACGTACTCCGTGCGCTCGGCCGGGTGATCCGGATCGACAGGAACGTACGCGCCCCCGGCTTCGAGGACCGCGTAGATCCCGATCATCATCTCGAGGGACCGCCGCATGCCGACCGCGACACGGGTATCCGGGCCCACGCCCAGGGAGAGAAGGTGACGCGCCAGTCGGTCGACCCGCTCGGAGAACTCGGCGTAGGTCAGCGACTCGCCTTCGTACACCAGCGCGGTGGCCGAGGGGTCGATCGCGGCACCGCGACGGAACATGTCGACGAGGGTCTCGGACGGCAACGGTGCATCCACGCCCCGCAGGGAGTCGAGCCGGTCCTGCTCCCCCGCCGTGGTCAACGGCAGATCGCCGACCGGTGTCGACGCGTCGGCCACGACGGCGGCGAGCATACCGACATAGCGCTCGGCGATCGCGGCGGCGGTGCCCTCGTCGAACAGATCGGTCGCGTACAGCAGAGATCCGTCGATCGCTCCGGGCGAGCCGTCGGGATCGACCTGCTCCATGAGGGTGACGGTCAGGTCCAGCTTGGCGACCGGGACGTCCGAGTCGAGCAGACCGATGGTGACATCCGGGAGTTCGATCTCGGTGCGCTCGAAGTTCTGCAGCATGAGCAACACCTGGAACAGCGGCGCGTACGCCAGCGACCGCTGCGGGCGCAGGATCTCCACCAACCGGTCCAGAGGCAGGTCGGAGTTGCCGAGCGCGTCCAGATCCGCTGTGCGCGTGCGGACGAGGAAGTCCTCGAACGACTCGTCCGGGGTGACGAAGGATCGCAGCACGAGGGTGTTGCCGAACATGCCGACGAGCGGGTCGAGAGCTTGCTCGCCGCGCCCGGCGATCTGCGTACCCACCGAGACGTCGTCCGTCGCCGCCATGCGGGACAGCAGCACCGCGAGCGCGGCATGGACCACCATGAACATCGTCGAGTTCGTGCGACGGGCCAGTTCGTTCAGACCCTCCGCGACATCGGACTCCACACGGAAGTTCACGGTCGCGCCGCGCGAGGACGGCTGGGCCGGGCGGGTGCGGTCGGTCGGCAGTTCGATGACCTCCGGCGTGCCCGCCAGCGCGCGCGTCCAGAACGCGATCTGCTTGGCGCTCAGCGATTCCGGATCGTTCTCGTCGCCGAGGAGCTCGCGGTGCCACATGGCGTAGTCCGCGTACTGCACCTCCAGCTCCGGCAGGTCCGGCGCGGAGCCGGCGCTGCGCGCCACGTAGGCCGTCGTCAGGTCGCGCACGAGGGGGGCGAGCGACCCACCGTCGCTGGCGATGTGGTGCATGACCACCGCGAGGACGTAGTCCTGGTCGGCGATCTGAAACAGCTTCGCGCGGAACGGGACCGAGGACGACACGTCGAATCCGTCCAGAACCACCGGGGTGAGTCGCTCGTACACCGTCGACTCGTCGATCCGCTCCGGTTCGAGCACCACCGACACCGACGAGGCGGGTTCGATGCGCTGCACCGGACCGCTCTCGGTCTGCGGGTAGACGGTGCGGAGCGTCTCGTGCCGGGTGATCAGATCCTCGAACGCGCGGCCGAGCGCCTCGATGTTCAGCGCTCCCGTCATCCGCAGGACGACGGGCTGGTTGTACGCGGGAGAGCTGACGTCGTACTGATTGGTCAGCCACATGCGCTGCTGCGCGTAGGACAGCGGCAGTTCGGCGTCGCGTGAACGACGGACCAGCGGGGGCCGCTCGGGGGCACCGAGTGAGAGATCCACTCGTGCAGCCAGATCCGCGATGGATGTCGCTTCGAAGACGTCGCGGACCGCGATGCGGGACTGCGCCGCCTGATTGATGCGCGCGACGACCTGGGTGGCCAGCAGCGAGTTGCCGCCGAGCTCGAAGAAGGTGTCGTCGAGGCCCACTCGTTCGGCCGCGAGGAGGTCGGACAGGACGTCCGCGACGGTCCGCTCGGTCGCGGACTGGGGCGCCCGGTACTCCTTGGTGGACGTACCGATCGTCGGCTGCGGCAGTGCAGCACGGTCGAGTTTGCCCACCGGCGTCAACGGGACCGCGTCGATGACGATGATCTCGGACGGCACCATGTAGGCGGTGAGGCTGCGGCCGACGAACTCGGTGACGTCGGCGACGTCGACCTCGTGGCCCGGCTCCGGCTGGACGTAGGCGACCAGGACGGTGGACCCGTCGGCCAACTGGTGGCCGGCTGCCGCGGCGAAGCGGACATCCGGGTGTGCGCTCAGCGCGGCGTCGATCTCGCCGAGCTCGATGCGGAAACCGCGGACCTTGACCTGGAAGTCGGAACGGCCCAGATAGTCGACTGCGCCACCGGCCCGTACGCGCGCGAGGTCGCCGGTGCGGTACATGCGCGATCCGGGCTCGCCGAAGGGGTCGGCGACGAAACGCTCGGAGGTCAGCGACGGGCGTCCGTGATACCCACGTGCCAGACCCGGTCCGGCGGCGTACAGCTCGCCTGCCACCCCGGCAGGGACGTCGCGGAGACGCCCGTCGAGGACGGGGGTGCGGAAGTCGCGGATCGGGCCGCCGATGGAGACGGGTGCGTCCGGGAACAGTTCCGCGCCGTTGGTCATGATGGTGGCCTCGGTGGGACCGAAGCCGTTGAACATCCGGCGGGAGTCGGTCACGAAGCGGGACACCAGTTCGGGAGGGCAGGCCTCACCCGCGGTGACCACGACGCGGAGGTCGGGGAGCTCGGACGGCGTCACCGACGCGAGCACCGACGGCGTGATGACGGCATGCGTCACCCGCTGCGCGCGCATCAGTGCGGTCAGGTCGTCGCCGCCGAAGACCTCCGGCGGGGACACGACCAAGGTGGCACCGGAACCCACGGCCATGAGCAGCTCGAAGACGGAGGCGTCGAAACTCGGGGACGCGACGGCGAGGGTCCGCGACGAGGAGTCGATGCCGTAGCGCTCGCGCTGTTCGGCCACCAGTCCCGACAGACCGGCGTGCGTGACCTCGACGCCCTTGGGTCGACCCGTCGAACCCGAGGTGTAGATCATGTACGCGGTGTTCGCGGGTCCGAGGACGCGCACGCGGTCCGCATAGGTGACCGGATCACCCGAGCGAGCCTCGACGGCAGCGTCGAGGTCGGAGTCTCCCAGAACGAGCCAGCGCACGTCGACGGACGCCGGGAGGGCGTCCCGGTACTCGGACGTCGTGATTCCGATGCTCGCGCCCGAGTCGGTGAGCATGTACTCGATGCGATCGGCCGGGTACTTCGGATCGACGGGAACATAGGCGGCGCCGGTCTTGGCGACGGCCCAGATGGACAGGATGGACTGCGCGGACCGGGTCACGGCGAGGGCGACGACGTTCTCGGCACCCACACCGCGGTCCATCAGTTCACGGGCGAGCTTCGACGACGCGGTATCGAGTTCACGGTAGGTCCATGCGTGCGACGTGCCGGCGGCGTCGACGAGAACGATGGCGTCGCGATCGGGGTCGACCTCGACGGCGGCAGCGAGGATCTGCGGGAGTGTCGCCGCGCGCGGGCGCTGACGGCGACGCGGGCGCTCCCGCGTCGGGCGCGCCTTCCGCGCACGTCCACCGTTCGGGGTGGTCTCTTCGGAACCCTTGGAGTTTTCGGAATCCTCGGAACCTGTGGGAGTGCTATCCGTCATCGTCGTACTCCTCGTGTGTGAATACCGAGCCTCGTCCGCGGTTGCCCGCCGACGATCCCGCTGCGTACCCGCATCACTCCCCGAGGGCGCGTGCACGCGTGCTTCATGGAGCGTCGCTCCATCCGATCAACCTTAACGAGAGCGCGCTGCGCCGTATCGCGGACCCGGGTGCGGGCCGGTGGTGTCGTCACGAGCTCCGCGCAGCAGGTCCGGAACCATGGATACCCATTCCCGTGGACGAGATCGAGACGACCTCGATGTCCGTTCCGTCGGCGAACTCCGAGCCGTCGACTCCCGCTGTCGGTGATCCCGCACCGGGGTCGGTGACCACCACGGCCAGGTCCTCCAACGACTCGACGTCCACGGTCTCGAGATCGGGCGGCGTCGCGAACAGATGCGTCACCCACTGATCGACGAGGACGTCGGTCAGCGACGGTGCCGCCGCGTCGGGAGCGAGCACCGCGGCTCCGGCGATGCCCGCGACCAGTGCCCGCAGAGCGCGCGAGGTCGAGGACACGGTCGGCGTCGCGAACAACCGTGATTCGTAGTCCACGGCGAGACGCTCCGCCTCGGTGGACACCACGCGGGACAGTTCGTCGAGGCCGAGGACACGTGCCGATCCGTCGACCGATGCCAGGACCAACGCAGGGTCGTCTCCGCGCTGCGGTCGGACGCGGTCGGCATAGGTGACCGGGCGCGCGTTCTGCGCCGCGATCTCGGCGGACGCGTCGTCGACGGACAGGACCAGCGGTGCGACCTGTCCGTTCTGCGGTGCGCCGGCCAGCAGCACGACGTCGGCCGACTGCCCGCTGAGGTCGAGGGCGGCACCCGCCTTGAACACGCCCCACCAGAGTGCGAGCACGTCGGGGTTGCCGTCCGCCGATGCCGACCGGACCACGACGCGGGACCCGGCGCCGACGCCGTTCGCGGACAACCATCGTGCGGTGCGGTTCGACCGGGCGTCGAGTTCTGCGTACGTGACGTCGGTGTCCCCTACGACCACGGCGGGCGCATCGGGGTCGGACTCCACGGCGGATTCGAAGGACGACACGAAGGACGGGCCGTCGAACGACGCCGTCTCGGACGGGCCGGTCTCGGGCACGACCACGGCCGTGACCTCTGCCATCGGCAGGTCCGCGACGAGACGCGTGGGCTCGGTGACTCCGGCCCGCAACAGCGACACCAGATGCTTGCCGAACGTCTCGACGGTGGACGCGTCGAACAGCTCGGTGGAGTAGGTGAACATCATCGTCATGTCGCCGCCCGGCTTGCGGGACCCGTCGTCGTCGACGGTGAGCAGCAGGTCGAAGTTGGCCGGTTCGAACGGGTTCTCGAGTTCGGAGACGGTGATCCGGTCGAGCTCGACCCTGGCGGGCGTGATGTTGCGGAACGCCAGTGCCGTCTGGAATATCGGCGGCACCGAGGAGGTGCGCTGCGGCGCCACCGCGTCGACGACGGTCTCGAACGGCACCTCGGAGTTCGCGAATCCGTCGACGTCGACACGGCGGACGGCGTCGACCAGGTCGGCGAACGTCCGGTCCTCGTCGATCCGCACGCGCAGGGCCACGGTGTTGACGAGCATGCCGACCAGGTTGTCCAACGCGGGCTCGCCGCGGCCGGCCAGAGCCGTTCCGATCGGGATGTCCGTACTTCCGGACAGGCGAGACAGCAGAACCGCGAGTGCTGCGTGCACCACCATGAATCGAGTCGCGTTGTGATCGCGGGCGAGCGCCTCGACGCGGTCGGCGGCGAACCCGTCGATCGCGAAGTGGACGGATGCTCCCTCACGGGTGGGCGCCGCGGGGCGTTCACGGTCGCGGGGCAGATCGAGTTCCGCCGGCACTCCCTCGAGCGCCTGCTTCCAGAAGGCGATCTGCGCGGCGGCCACCGAGTCCGCGTCCCGGGGCGAGCCGATGACGTCGCGTTGCCACAGGGCGTAGTCGGCGTACTGCACGGGCATCGGCGCCCAGGTCGGTTCGGTGTCCGACGCGCGCGCCAGGTAGGCGCTGACGAGATCACGGGTCAGCGCGACGCGTGAGACACCGTCGGCGGCGATGTGGTGGACGACGATCGCGAGGACCGCCTCCGACGGCGCAGCCGGATCACGCAGGAGCGCCACGCGCAGCGGGACCGAGGTGGTGACGTCGAATCCCCGCGTCGCGAGCGCGACGAAGTGATCCATCCACTGTGCGGACGGCACCGACTCGACCGCGAGGTCCACCCCGGCCTGCTCGACGGTCAGGATCTCCTGCCGCGGAACTCCGTCGGTGTGCGGATAGATCGTCCTGAGGATCTCGTGGCGGGTGACCAGGTCCCGGATGGCCTGCCGGAGTGCCTCGACGTCGAGGTCGCCCTCGAGCCGGATACCCAACGGCAGGTTGTACATCGGCGACGCGGGGTCCAGCCGGTTGCTCAGCCACATCCGCTGTTGCGCAAGCGCCAGAGGAATTTCGTCGGGACGCGGCATCGGCACGAGCGCCGGGCGGTCGGATGCGCCGAGGTCGGCCACCACGGCGGCGAGGCGATGCACGGTGGTGGCGTCGAAGACCGCACGGACCGGGACGTGGACGCCCAGCTCGGTGCCGATGCGAGACGCCACCTGGGTGGCGATCAGCGAGTTGCCGCCGAGGGCGAAGAAGTCGTCGTCGAGCCCCACCGGGGTCACGTCGAGGATGTCCTCGAAGACTCCCGCGATGGCCTTCTCGACTCTCGTCGACGGCGCGCGGTACTCACGGTCCGAGTCGTCGGACACCTCGGGCAGAGCCTTGCGGTCGAGCTTGCCGTTCACGGTCAGGGGCAGACGGTCGAGCTCGACGATCCGAGCCGGGACCATGTACGCCGGCAACATGTTTCCGACGTGGGACGTGATCTCACCGGCGTCGACGGTCGACCCCGACTCGGGGACGACGAAGGCCACGAGGACGTCACCGGCGGGACGGCGGACCACGGATGCGGCCGCGCCGGCGATGCCCGGCGCCGAGGCGACGACGGTCTCGATCTCGCCGAGTTCCACGCGGAACCCGCGGATCTGCACCTGCGCGTCGGCGCGTGCGAGGTATTCCAACGCGCCGTCGCGGTTCCAGCGCACGACGTCGCCGGAGCGGTACATGCGCTGCCCACCGAGGTACGGATTGGCCACGAAGCGGGTGGCGTTCAGGTCCGGACGTCCGACGTATCCCTGGGCCAACTGGTCACCCATGACGTACAGCTCACCCGGAACACCGACCGGGACGGGCCGCAGCGAGCTGTCCAGGACGACACCGCCGAGACCGGGCACGGGGGTACCGATGACACTGCCCTGGGCGGACGCGGCGAAGGCCGCGGTCAGCGCCTGGTAGGTCACGTGCACCGTGGTCTCGGTGATGCCGTACATGTTCACCAGACGCGGACTGTCGTCGGAATGCCGTGCGTACCACCGTTGCAGCTGCGAGAGGTCGAGCGCCTCGCCGCCGAACACGACGTGACGCAGCGACAGGGCCGTTCCGGCGCGGTCGCGCTCCGCCTCGGCCAGTTGGTAGAACGCGGACGGAGTCTGGTTCAGCACCGTCACGCCGCGCTCGGCGAGCATGTCGAGGAAGTCGCCGGGCGAGCGAGCCGTCCAGTGATCGACGACGACCACGCTGCCGCCCGTGGTGAGGGCGCCCCAGAGTTCCCACACGGAGAAGTCGAAGGCGTACGAGTGGAACATCGTCCACACGTCGTCCGGACCGAACTCGAAGTACTGCTGCGTGTTGCTCAGCAGCGTGACGACGTTCGTGTGCGGCACCGCGACGCCCTTGGGATTACCCGTCGATCCCGAGGTGTAGATGATGTACGCGACATCGCCGGGCTGCGAGAACGGAAGCAGCGCAGCGGGATCGAGGACGACACCCTCGGCCGGGGGCGCCGCGAGATCGGTGTCGACGATGACGGTGAGACCGTCACGGCGGACCCGCTCCTCGAGGCGCGAGGACACCACGGCGAACCGCGCACCCGAGTCCGCGACGACGTAGTCGACGCGGTCACCGGGGTACTCGGGATCGATGGGCACGTAGGTGGCGCCGGCGCGCATGATCGAGAACAGCACGACCACCAGATCGACGGAACGATCCGCGACGACGGCCACGCGATCACCGACGCCGACACCCAGCTCGTGGAGTCGAGCGGCAGCCGCAGCGGAGCGGATGTCCATGTCGCCGTACGTGATCGACGACGTGCCGAAGCGCACCGCGCACGCATCGGGTGACGACGCGGCGTGGTCGAGCACGCGCGAGACGATGGTGTCGTCGCCGACGGACACACCCTGCGCGACACGCTGCACCGACTGCTCGGCCACGATGCGGTCACTGTCGTCCAGCACGTCGATGTCGCCCACGCGGGTGGACGGTTCGGCGACGATGGTGCGCAGAACGCGCTCGAACCGACGCGCGATCGCCTCGATGGTGGACGCGTCGAACAGTGTGGAGGCGTAGGAGAACGTGGCCGGCATGCCCGCGGGGCGGCCGGCGTCGTCCATCCGGTCGGTCATCGTCAGCTGCAGGTCGAACTTGACCACGTGGAGGTCGAGATCGACTGTGGAGAGCCGCAAGCCGGTGAGTTCCACCGTCGATCGGCCCAGGTTCTCGAAGGCCAGCATGACCTGGAAGATCGGGTGGCGGGACTCCGAGCGCGCCGGGGACAGGACCTCGACGAGCCGCTCGAACGGGACGTCGCTGTTGGCGAACGCCTGCAGATCCCGTTCGCGGACGTGCTCGAGCAGCGCGTCGAACGGTTGGCGTCCGGGCACCGTCGTCCGCAGCGCCAGCGTGTTGACGAACATGCCGACCAGGTCGTCGATCGCGGCGTCGCCACGACCGGCGACGGGCGTTCCGATGACGATGTCGTCGGTCGAGCTGATC
>NZ_JXQS01000033.1:0-27212 GCF_000834565.1 Rhodococcus sp. MEB064 | reverse complement strand
CGGTCACCGCACCGCGGGCGGGCACCGTCACCCGGATCGCCCTGTCGGGTGTCGCCCAGGTCGAGGGCGGGGATCTGATCTGCGTCATCGCCGTCGGGGACACCACGGACAGGTCGTGACGCCGAGGTGACCAGGATCGTCGCCGGACGTGCCGGGGGACGCACGATCGTCGTGCCGTCCCGCGGGACGCGTCCCACCGCCGACCGCGTTCGCGAGGCACTCTTCAGCGCACTGGAGAGCCGCATGTACCTCGAAGGGGCTGCCGTCCTCGATCTGTACGCCGGCTCCGGCGCATTGGGACTCGAAGCGCTGTCGCGGGGCGCGGACCACGTGCTGCTCGTGGAGAACGACGCACGGGCAGCTGCAGTCGTCGCCCGGAACATCGAGGCGGTGGGACTGCCGGGAGCCGTGGTGCGGACGGCGCCGGTCGCCGCGGTGGTCGGGGGAGCGCCCGAGCGCACCTACGACCTGGTCCTCGCCGACCCGCCCTATTCGGTGGCCGATGCGGCCGTGGCCTCCGTTCTGGACAGACTGGTCGAGAACGCCTGGCTCGCCGAGGACGCACTCGTGGTCGTCGAACGGTCCTCGCGGTCACCGGCCACCGCGTGGCCGGGTTCGCTGACGGAACTCACCTCCAAGCGATACGGAGAAGCGCGGGTGGACATCGCCCGCTTCGAGCAGGCCGACGACGCCGGCACCGACGACGTCGGGAACTGATAGTTTCGGGCACCATGAGCGGTGCACTGGTTCCCGGAAGCTTCGACCCGATCCACAACGGTCATCTCGACGTGATCTCCCGCGTTGCAACGCAATTCGACGAGGTGATCGTCACCGTGGTGGTCAATCCGAACAAGAAGGGCCTCTTCACCGTCGACGAGCGGGTCGAGATGCTGGCCGACGCCACGTCGCACCTGAGTGGGGTGCGGGTGGCCACGTGGCAGGGATTGCTGGTGGACTTCGCGAGCGAATCCGGAGCGACCGCCATCATCAAGGGCCTGCGCAATGCCGCGGACTTCGACTACGAGGTACAGATGGCGCAGATGAACCGACGCCTGACCGGGGTCGACACCGTCTTCCTCGGGACCGATCCGGTGCACAGCTGCCTGTCGAGTTCCCTGATCAAGGAGATCGCCCGCCTCGGCGGCGACGTGACGTCGATGGTTCCGGGCGCGGTGCACGAACGTCTGCTGGCGCGATTGTCCGAATCTGCTTGACGCCGCGAGACGTGACACACCCGCCGGCGACACACCGGGGTGCAATCGAGCGGTCGGGTGCGAGCACCGGGCACACTTGACCTCGTCAGCTGTACCGATTCGAAGTGAGGTCTGAGCCAAGGTGTATCGGGTATTCGAGGCGCTCGACGAGCTCGTAGCGATCGTCGAGGAGGCGCGCGGCGTCCCGATGACCGCCGGGTGTGTCGTTCCGCGCGGGGACGTACTGGAACTTCTGGACGATGTGCGGGACGCCATTCCCGGTGAACTGGACGACGCCCAGGACGTGCTCGACCACCGCGACAAGCTGGTGTCCGACGCGAGGACGGGAGCCGAGAAGACGATCTCGTCGGCGAACGCCGAGGCGACCAGCACGGTCGAGAACGCGCGCGACGAGGCCGACAGACTTCTCGCCGACGCGAAGGCGCACGCCGACCGCATGGTCGCCGAGGCGACCGCGCATGCGGAGAACCTCGTCGCCGACGCCACCGCGCGCGCCGATGCCACCATCGCCGATGCGGAACACGAGTACGAGGAACTGACCGAGCGGGGACGCATGGAGTCGGCTCGCTCGATCGACGCCGGCAAGGCGGCCTACGAGCGCTCCGTCGCCGACGGCATCGCCGAGCAGGAACGTCTGGTCTCGCAGACCGAGGTCGTGCAGGCGGCACATGCCGAGTCCGCACGTGTCATCGACGCTGCCCACGCCGAGTCCGACCGCCTGCGTACCGAGTGCGACCTGTACGTCGACACGAAATTCTCGGAGTTCGAGGAGATCCTCTCGGGAACGCTGCGCTCCGTCGGTCGGGGCCGTCAGCAACTGCGCACCGGAAGCGGCGTGCCCAGCTACGACACCGACTTCGCAGACCCCCGCGGCCGCCGCTGAGCTGTCTCCACCCCCGAACCCCGAACCCCCCGCGAGTACGTCCATAGTGTCGTGATCGTGCGCCTCTGAGCGGCACTATCGGCGTACTCGCGGGGGAGTTCGGGAGGGGTGGGTGACACGGTCACGGCATGATTTGGCGCAGCCCGGAGGCTCCCGTATCGTGGAGTGGTTGCCCATTGCGCTGTGAAAGGAACGTCGTTGTCTCCCGCTGCTCGTCGCCGCACCGAACCCACCTCGGATCTGGTGTTGGACACCCGTCGTCTGGGTCGCCGAGCCGGATCGATGATGCCGGTTTCTCGCACTGTGAAAGCTCCGTCGCGTATCGGCCTCGATCTCATCGCCATTCCCGAGGGCGAGGACATCGTGTTGGACCTGCGGCTCGAATCGGTGTCCGAGGGCGTTCTCGTCAGCGGCACCGTCGACGCGGACACGGTGGGGGAGTGCTCACGCTGTCTCGAGCCCTTCACCTCGCACGTCCAGTTGCATCTGACGGAGCTGTTCGCCTACCCGAACAGCGTCACCGAGGCCACGACGGACGCCGAGGATCTGTACCGGGTCGAGGACGACGCGATCGACCTCGAGCCTCTTCTCGTGGATGTGGCGGGCCTCACGTTGCCGCTGCGTCCCCTGTGCACCGAGGACTGCCAGGGCCTGTGCCCCGAGTGCGGTATCCGCCTGTCGATTGCGGAACCAGGGCACAGTCATGAGATACTTGATCCTCGCTGGGCAGGTCTTGCATCGAAGCTGCAGACCGACCCCGACCAGACCTAGTCGGCCGACGCAAACCTGCGCCTGCACGACCTGTGCCCCGAGCACGAACATTGCACCGAACGAGTACGAGGAGAAGTAGAAGTGGCTGTTCCGAAGCGCAAGATGTCGCGGTCCAACACCCGATCGCGACGCAGCCAGTGGAAGACCACTGCACCCACCCTCATCACCTGCCCCAACCGCGGGTGCGGCGAGAAGACGCTGCCCCACACGGTGTGCCCGAACTGCGGCACGTACAAGGGTCGCCAGGTCACTGCGGCCGTCTGATACTCGGGCGACCTACGTGACCTCACAGTCGCCAGCGGCAGACCGGAGCGGCGAGGACGATCATGCATCGCTTCTCGCCGCTCTTGGCGTGTCTCTGGACCATGACCTTCTGATCCATGCGCTGACTCACCGCTCGTACGCGTACGAGAACGGTGGCCTGCCGACCAACGAGCGGCTCGAATTCCTGGGCGACTCGGTGCTCGGTCTCAGCATCACCGAACGTCTCTACACCGAACACCCCGACAAGTCCGAGGGTGAGCTGGCCAAGATCCGTGCGAGCGTCGTCAACATGCACGCTCTGGCCGAGGTCGCTCGCGAACTGGGTGCCGGCGGACTCGGCGCTCATCTCCTGCTCGGCAAGGGTGAGGAGCAGACGGGCGGACGGGACAAGGCCTCCATCCTTGCCGACGGTATGGAATCGCTCCTCGGTGCGATCCACGTCGAGCACGGCATCGACGTCGCCCGCGAGGTCGTGCTGCGGTTGTTCGCGACGCTGCTGGAACGTGGTCCACGTCTCGGTGCCGGCCTCGACTGGAAGACCAGCCTGCAGGAGCTCACCGCGGAGAGGGGACTCGGCGTCCCCGCGTACGAGATCACCGCGACGGGCCCGGATCACGACAAGGAGTTCACGGCCACGGTCCTGGTCGGCGGATCACCGTACGGTCAGGGTGTCGGCCGGTCGAAGAAGGAAGCCGAGCAGCGGGCCGCCAGCGCCGCCTGGACGGCCCTGAGCGAGGACGCGACCGCCGCGGCCGGTGCACCACCCGGCCCGGAGCTGTCCGCAGACCGGAATGCCTGAACTTCCCGAAGTCGAGGTCGTACGGCGAGGTCTCGCCGCGCATGTCGTGGGACAGACCTTGACCGACGTGGAGGTACTCCACCCCAGGTCCGCACGGCGACACCTCGAAGGCAGCGTCGATCTGGAGTCGCGTCTGGCGGGTGCGTCGGTGACCTCCGCGGAGCGTCGTGGCAAGTACCTGTGGTTGACGGTCCGCCATGGGGACGACACCGGTCCGCCGTCCGATGCGATCGTCGTCCACCTCGGCATGAGTGGACAGATGCTCGTCCAGCCGGCCGGAGCCCCGGACGAGAAGCATCTGCGCATCCGTGCGCGGCTGGGGAGCGGCGACACCGAACTGCGCTTCGTCGATCAACGGACGTTCGGCGGGTGGGCCGTGGCGGATCTCGTGGAGAGCGGCGGTTCCCTGCTGCCCGTTCCCGTGGCCCATATCGCGCGGGACCCGCTGGATCCACTGTTCGACGCGGAGTCGGTGGTCGGTGCCCTCCGCGCCAAGCACACCGAGATCAAGCGAGCGATCCTCGACCAGACGGTGGTGTCCGGCGTCGGCAACATCTATGCCGATGAATCGTTGTGGCGCACCAAGATTCACGGCAACCGTCTGACGGATTCGCTGACTCGACCGAAGCTTCGCGCCTTGCTGAACAACGCGCACGCGGTCATGGGCGAAGCTCTGGCACAAGGCGGAACGTCCTTCGACGCGCTGTACGTCAACGTGAACGGTCAATCGGGGTACTTCGATCGGTCCCTCGCCGCGTACGGACAGGAAGGGCTTCCGTGTCCTCGGTGCGGTGCGCCGATCAGGCGTGAGAAGTTCATGAACCGCTCGTCGTTCAGCTGCCCGAAGTGCCAACCTCGTCCCCGCGAGCGCCGGGCGTAAAGATCCCGTAAGTGGAGGGCTCTCCCGGCGTCAAGATCGCGTGAGGGAGGGCTGATCGGCCGGCCGCCGAGCGAAGTCTGAGCACATGGCTGATCTCGCTTTTCTTTCGCTCACGGCCGGAGGCTTCGTCCTCCTGTTCGCCGTGATCCGCGCGCTGTCCAGGTCGGCATCGTGACTCTCGCCGGAACGACGTCGGTCGTCCTCCTCGTCATCGCCGCGGCACTGTGTCTGTACCTGGTGATCGCTCTGCTCGATCCCGACAGGTTCTGAGCGCCGTGTCCACTCTTGCCGCGGGACTCCAGATCGCGACCGTCGTCGCCGTCCTCGCCGCCGCCTACGTACCGCTGGGCGACTACATGGCTCGTGTCTTCACCGCGCCGACATCGGATTCGCGTATCGAATCCGTGCTCTACCGACTGTGCCGCATCGACTCTCGTGCCGAGCAGGGCTGGGCCGGCTATGCCTCGAGCCTGGTGGGCTTCAGCGCTGCGGGCGTGGTGTTGCTGTACGTGCTGCAGCGGATTCAGGGTGTTCTCCCGCTGAACGGCGGCCTCGGTGCCGTCAGCCCCGCGGTTGCGTTCAACACAGCGGTCTCGTTCGTGACCAACACCAATTGGCAGTCGTACACACCCGAGACGACGATGAGCAACCTCACGCAGCCCCTGGGTCTCGCCGTGCAGAACTTCCTGTCGGCCGCCGTGGGCCTCGCGGTTGCCGTCACCGTCGTCCGTGCTTTCGTTCGTGTTCGCGCAGGAGGCGAACTGGGGAACTTTTGGGTGGACCTGACCAGGGGAACACTGCGGATCCTGCTGCCGCTGTCGATGATCGTCGCCGTGGTTCTGCTGACTCAGGGCGTGGTGATGTCCTTCCGGAGCGGCTTCGACGGGACCGGCCTGGACGGAACCGCGATCACGAACGCGCTGGCCCCGGCAGCATCGCAGGAAGCGATCAAGGTGATCGGCACCAACGGCGGTGGAATCTTCGCCGCGAACTCGGCGCACCCGTTCGAGAATCCGACCCCGTTGTCCAACGTCGTCGAGATCATCTCCCTGCTGCTGATCCCGGTATGCCTGACCCGGACTTTCGGGACGATGGTGGGCAGTCGTCGCGAGGGTCTGACCCTGCTGTCCGTCATGGGCGCTCTGTGGGCCGCGATCCTGGCCGTCACGCTAACCGCGGAGGCTCACACCACGGGCGCAGCAGCCACCGCGGCGGGATCGATGATGGAGGGCAAAGAGCAACGCTTCGGGATCGCCGGCTCCGCCCTGTTCGCCGTCAGCACGACCGGAACATCCACCGGCGCCGTCAATTCGGCGCACGACAGCATGTCGCCGCTGGGTGGGGGCGCGGTGCTGCTCAACATGGTGTTCGGCGAGATAGCGCCGGGCGGTGTGGGAACCGGCCTGTACGGCCTGCTGGTCCTCGCGATCATCGCAGTCTTCGTCGGCGGACTGCTGGTGGGCCGCACACCGGAATACCTGGGCAAGAAGCTGGGCCGGCGGGAGATCACGATGGCTGCCCTGTCGGTGCTGATCATGCCTGCTCTCGTTCTGCTCGGTACGGCGATCACGGTCGTCCTGCCGTCCACGACGGGATATCAGGGCAACAGCGGTGATCCGGGTTCACCCGGGTCCGCGCACGGCTTCACCGAAGTGCTCTACGCGTACGCGTCGGCTGCCAACAACAACGGCAGCGCCTTCGGGGGACTGACCGTCACCAGCGACTGGTTCCAGTCGTCGCTCGGCCTGGCGATGCTGTTCGGCCGGTTCCTGCCCATCGTGTTCGTTCTCGCACTGGCCGGTTCGCTGGCCAAGCAGCGTCGGGTCCCGGCCGGCGCGGGCACTCTCCCCACCACCGGGCCTCTGTTCTCCGGGCTGCTCCTGGGCACCGTCGTGCTCGTCGCCGCCCTCACCTTCTTCCCGGCACTGTCGCTGGGACCCATCGCGGAAGCCGTCCAATGACGATCACAGAGACACACGCCCCATCCACGTCCGAGGACGCCGGCGTGTCATCGGGGTACTTCGATGCCCGCCAACTTCTCACCTCGCTTCCGGGTGCGCTGCGCAAGCTGGACCCGCGGCACCAGGCGAAGAACCCCGTCATGTTCGTGGTCTTCGTCGGGTCCGTCGTGACGACGGTGCTTGCAGCGCTCGATCCGTCCGTGTTCGCGTGGACCATCGCGGGCTGGCTGTGGTTCACCGTGGTCTTCGCCAACCTCGCCGAGTCGGTCGCGGAAGGCCGGGGTCGAGCGCAGGCCGCCAGCCTCCGCGGCGTCGCCCGCGACACGGTCGCTCGCCGACTGGGACCCGGCGGTGACGAATCAAGTTTGTCCGCAACGGAACTAGTGGTCGGTGATCTCGTCGTCGTCGAGGCGGGCGGCGTCGTCCCCGGCGACGGCGACGTGGTCGACGGCATCGCCTCGGTCGACGAATCCGCGATCACCGGCGAATCGGCCCCGGTCGTCCGGGAATCGGGCGGCGATCGGAGTGCTGTCACCGGTGGGACGACCGTGCTCTCGGATCGCATCGTCGTCCGGATCACCGCGGCGCAGGGCCACACGTTCGTCGACCGGATGATCGCCCTGGTGGAAGGTGCTGCGCGACAGAAGACGCCGAACGAGGTCGCTCTGAACATCCTGTTGGCGTCGTTGACCATCGTGTTCCTCCTGGCCGTGGTGGCTGTCGGACCGATGAGCGACTACTCCGGGGGATCGCGCGGGCCCGTCGAACTGATCGCGTTGCTCGTCTGTCTGATTCCCACCACGATCGGGGCGCTGCTGTCCGCCATCGGGATCGCCGGTATGGACCGGTTGGTGCAGCGCAACGTCCTGGCGATGTCGGGACGGGCGGTCGAGGCTGCCGGCGACATCGACACCTTGTTGATGGACAAGACCGGCACGATCACGTTCGGTAATCGCAGGGCCACTGCACTTTTCCCGGCGCCGGGTATCTCGCGCGTACAGCTGGTCCGTGCAGCGCACCTGTCCTCCGCGGCCGACGGAACCCCCGAGGGACGCAGCATCGTCGACCTGTGCACCGCGGACGACGAGGAGCCACCGGCGGTTCCCGATACAGCCGTGTTCGTGCCGTTCAGCGCGCAGACCAGAATGAGCGGCCTCGACACCGACGCGCTGTCCATCCGCAAAGGTGCTGCGGACAACGTCTTCGGGTGGGTTCGAGAACACGAGGGAACCGCGGACGGTCACGACACGGTCCGCGACCGGATCGAGGAGGTCGCACAGGCCGGGGGCACCCCGCTGGTCGTCGCGGAGCATCGAGTCGGCAGCCAGGCCCGTGTGCTGGGAGTCATCCAACTCTCCGATGTGGTCAAGCCGCACATCGCGGAACGCTTCGCGCGCCTGCGCGCCATGGGAATTCGCACGGTGATGGTCACCGGAGACAACCCGCTCACGGCGCGCGCGATCGCCGCGGAGGCCGGCGTCGACGATGTTCTCGCCGAAGCCACCCCGGAGGACAAGCTCGCGTTGATCCGCCGGGAGCAGGAGGGTGGCCGGCTGGTCGCCATGACCGGGGACGGCACCAACGACGCTCCCGCGTTGGCGCAGGCGGACGTCGGCGTCGCGATGAACACCGGAACGTCGGCGGCCAAGGAGGCCGGCAACATGGTCGACCTGGATTCGGATCCGACGAAACTCATCGAGATCGTCGAGGTGGGCAAGCAGCTGCTGATCACCCGCGGTGCCTTGACGACGTTCTCGCTGGCGAACGATCTGGCCAAGTACTTCGCCATCCTGCCCGCGATGTTCTCCACGCTGTATCCGCAGCTCGATGTCCTGAACATCATGCGGCTGCATTCTCCGCAATCGGCCATCGTCTCGGCCGTGATCTTCAACGCTCTGGTCATCGTGGCGCTGATTCCGTTGGCGCTGCGCGGAGTTCGCTACACCCCGGCCACCGCGTCCACTCTGCTGCGACGCAATCTCGCGATCTACGGCGTCGGCGGCGTCGTGATGCCGTTCCTCGGAATCTGGCTGATCGACCTCGTCGTACGACACATCCCCGGAATGAGCTGATGATGAGAACTGTCACGTCCGCGCTGCGCCAGGTCCTCGCTGGGTTCGCCGTCCTGCTCGCATTCACCGTCGTGCTCGGTGTCGCCTATCCCGCTGCGGTATGGGGAATCTCGCGTCTCGGCTCGCACTCGGCGGAAGGGTCGCCGCTGGCCGACTCCCAGGGATGCGTCGTCGGAAGTGCGCTCACCGCAGTGGATCCCGTGCCGACCGGCGGCGGGTCCGATCCGTTCTTCCACCCACGCGTCACCGGGTCGCTCACAGGTTCCGACGCCTTCGCGCCCGGTGATCCGGCCGCGGCTCTGCCTCTCAACCAGGGGCCGAGCAGTGAAATCCTCGCCGCCATGGTCGACGCGCGCCGCAGCGCTGTCGCCGAACGCGAGAACGTCGACCCCGCCGAGGTACCCGTCGATGCGGTCACCGGATCCGGGTCCGGAATCGACCCCGACATCTCACCGGACTACGCAGAGCTGCAGGTGCCGCGCGTGGCGGCGGCGACGGGACTGACGGAGGACGTGGTGCGCTCCCGGGTCGCCGAGAACACGGACGGGCGGCAGTTCGGAGTTCTCGGGGAGCCTGTCGTCCACGTGCCTGCGCTCAACGTGGCTCTGGGTCTGACGGCGCCGACCTGTGCGACTCCCGCGGCCGACGGTGAATGATGGGGACGTGACGACGCCGACGCGGGACACCGACAGGGGAGAGTTGCGCATCTACCTGGGCGCGGCGCCCGGCGTGGGGAAGACGTTCGCGATGCTGGGAGAGGCGCACCGCAGGCGTGAGCGCGGATGCGACGTCGTCGCCGGGGTGATCGAGACGCACGGTCGTCCCCTGACGGCCGAACGGGCCGACGGACTCGAGGTCGTCCCTCCCTCCCTGGTGCCGTACCGCGGTTCGTCGATTCCCGAACTGGACGTCGACGCGGTGATCCGGAGACGTCCCGCCCTGGTGCTGGTGGACGAACTGGCGCACACCAACACTCCGGGCAGCAAGCACGCCAAGCGGTGGCAGGACGTCCAGGAACTCCTCGATGCGGGCATCGATGTCGTGTCGACGGTGAACGTCCAGCACCTGGAGAGCCTGAACGACGTGGTCGAGCAGATCACCGGCATCGTTCAGCGCGAGACCGTTCCCGACGCGTTCGTGCGGTCGGCTGCTCAGGTCGAATTGGTCGACATCACCCCGGAGGCGTTGCGGCGCAGAATGACTCACGGCAACATCTACGGCGCCGAGAAGGTCGACGCCGCGCTGAGCAATTTCTTCCGCGCCGGCAATCTCACGGCACTGCGGGAGCTGGCCCTGTTGTGGCTCGCGGATCAGGTCGACGCGGCACTTGCGCGGTACCGCGCGGACAACGCGATCGCCGACACGTGGGAAGCGCGTGAGCGTGTCGTCGTGGCGGTCACAGGTGGGCCCGAGTCCGAGACGTTGGTGCGCCGCGCCAGTCGGATCGCCGCGAAGTCCAGCGCCGAGCTGATGGTGCTGCACGTGGTGCGGGGTGACGGTCTGGCGGGAGTGTCGGCGGCCCACATGGGAAGCGTGCGTGCCCTCGCCACCGGACTGGGCGCGTCACTGCACAGTGTCGTCGGGGACGACGTCCCGGTGACTCTCCTCGAATTCGCGAGGGGAGTGAACGCCACCCAGCTGGTCCTCGGCACGTCACGACGGAACCGGTGGGCGCGGGCGGTGGACGAGGGGATCGGCGCGACCGTCGTCCAGAACTCCGGCGCGATCGACGTTCACATGGTGACTCACGATCACGCGTCGGTCGGCGTGCGACGGTTGTCGGCGCCGACAGTCCGGCGCCCCCTCGCGTGGGCAGCGGCCCTGGTCGTTCCGTCGGTCGCGGCCGCCGCGATCCACCTCGTCGACGACTACCTCGAACTCGGCGGCGAGAGTGCACTGTTCTTCGTCGTCGTGCTCGCGGTGTCCCTGCTCGGCGGAGTCGCGCCTGCGGTGTTGTCGGCGCTGTTCTCGGCGCTGCTGCTCAACTTCTTCTTCACCGAACCGCGATACAGCTTCACCATCGCCGAGCCCGACAACTTCGTCACGACGGTGGTGCTGCTCGTCGTCGCGGTCGCCGTCGCCGTCCTCGTCGACATCGCCGCACGGCGTGCACGCGACGCCCGCCGCGCGTCGCAACAGGCAGAACTGCTGGCCATGTTCGCCGGGTCCATCCTGCGCGGGGCGGACCTCACCGCCCTTCTCGAGCGCGTGCGCGAGACGTACGGTCAGCGCGCGGTCGCCGTCCTGCGCGTCGGACACGGGGTGGTCAGTGCGGTGGGGGAGCAGCCGCCCACCACCGTCGACGACGCCGACACGGCCGTGCAGGTTGCGGACGACGAGTACGCACTCGTGCTGGCGGGAGGTCGGACGCGGGCGGCCGATCGGCGCGTCCTCACCGCCGTCGCCAATCAGGCCGTCGGGCTGATCCGCCAGAGCGAACTGGCCGAGGATGCGCGGACCGCCGCCGCGGCCGTCGAATCCGACAAGCTGCGCCGGGCGTTGCTGTCCGCGGTGGGGCACGATCTCCGCACTCCGCTCGCGGCGGTCAAGGCCGCGGTGTCGAGTCTGCGGAGCAAGGACGTCACCTTCTCCCCTGAGGACACCGCGGAACTGCTCGCGACGGTCGAGGAATCCGCCGACCAGCTGACCGCGCTGGTCGGGAATCTGCTCGATTCGTCGCGACTGGCCGCAGGAGTGGTGCGGCCCATGGCCGTTCCCGTCTTCCTCGACGAGGTGGTCCGCCGCGCCTCGGCGACTCTCGGGACCGGTCGGAGGCAGCGCGAGCGACTCGTCGTCGATGTCGGAGACTTGTCCGTCCTCGCCGATGAAGGGCTTCTCGAGCGAGTCGTCGCGAACCTCGTCGACAACGCGTTCCGCTACGCGCCGACCGGACACGTCACCGTCACGGCCGACGGCGACGACGACCGCGTCAGGCTCGCGGTCGTCGATCACGGTCCCGGCATCGACCCGAAGTCGCAGGAAACCATGTTCGACGCATTCCAGCGTCTGGGCGACCGCGACACCACCACCGGTGTCGGCCTCGGTCTCTCGGTCGTCCGGGGTTTCGTCGACGCCATGAACGGCTCGGTCATCGCCTCGCAGACGCCCGGCGGCGGCCTCACCGTCACGGTGGACCTTCCCGGTGTCCTCCGGCACGCGGTCTCCCGATGAACGACGACACACGCCCCGGACTACCGCCCACCCGCGTGTTGGTGGTCGACGACGAGCCGCAGTTGCTGCGCGCCCTACGCATCAACCTCGGCGTCCGCGGTTACGACGTGACGACGGCATCGACCGGCGCGGGTGCGCTCCGGGCGGCGGCCGATCGCAAACCCGATGTCATCGTGCTCGACCTCGGACTCCCGGACCTCGACGGACTCGAGGTGCTGGCGGGCCTCCGCGGATGGACATCGGTCCCGGTGATCGTGCTGTCCGCCAGGTCGGATTCCGGCGACAAGGTCGACGCACTCGACGCCGGTGCCGACGACTACGTGACCAAGCCGTTCGGCATGGACGAGTTCCTCGCGCGGCTGCGGGTCGCGGTGCGTCGTGCGTCACAGGCCTCGTCCGACGGAGGCGATCCGGTGGTGACCACCTCGTCGTTCACCGTCGACCTGGTCGCGAGATCGGTGACCCGTGACGGCGCCGCGGTGCATCTGACGCCGACGGAGTGGGGCATGCTCGAGATGCTGGTGCGGCACCGCGGCAAGCTGGTGGGACAGCGCGAACTCCTGCGCGAGGTATGGGGGCCCGCGTACGAGACCGAGACCCACTATCTCCGGGTGTATCTGGGCCAACTGCGACGCAAACTCGAGCCCGATCCGGCGCACCCGAAGCACCTGCTCACCGAAGCGGGCATGGGCTACCGCTTCCAGGTGTGATGCGCCTGCCCGCCGCACGGTCGCCGCTCCGCTAGGTTGGCCGGTGTGCTTGTCGACGGTAGAGACATCCCGGTCACCGGGAGCGTCCTGCAACCGTTGACCCGACGAACCAGCGACATCCTGCGCGTCGTCACGGCGGCTGTGGTCCTCGGCGTGATCGTCGTGGGCTCGCTGATCACTCGTAACGAGTGGACGGCACTCGAGCGGTCGATCTCCGACATCGTGGGCGTGCTGACTCCCAGCCAGTCCAACGCGGTCTACCTGGTCTACGGCGTCTCCATCCTGGCGCTTCCGTTCACCGTGCTCGCGGGACTGATCGCTGCTCGGCGGTGGAGGCTGCTCGGCGGTTACGCCGCGGCCGCTGTGCTGGCCGCATTGGCCCTGTCGGTCGGCGGAGGCGGCCTCTCGGCGCCGAAGTGGCACGTCGACGAGTCGACGAGGCTGGACACGTTGCTGTCCCAGATTCTCGACGACCCGCGGTGGATCGCGATCGTCGCCGCGGTCCTGACCGTGTCCGGTCCGGGGCTGCCACTGCGATGGAAGCGCACGTGGTGGATCCTCCTTCTCGCCTTCGTTCCGATCCACCTGGTCATCAGCACGGTCGTCCCGGCGCGGTCACTCCTCGGTCTGGCGGTGGGATGGCTGGCCGGGTCCCTCGTCGTGTGGGTCGTGGGAACACCCGCCCTCGACGTGCCGCTGGCCGAGGCCGTCCGCGTCCTCGCTCGACGTGGAATCTCCATCGCAGCGTTCGTGGTCCTGCGTCCGTCCGGGTCCGGCCCGCTGGTGCTCTCGGGACGCACCGGACCCGCGGGGCACGACGTGGTGGTCGAACTGTTCGGGCCCAACCAGCGCAGCCGAGGGGCGCTGCGGCTGGTGCGGCGTTTGGTGACGCTGCGGTCGTCGGAGAGTCCACCCCTGCACGCGTCCCAACGCCGGGCGGTCGAGCATCGCGCGCTCATGGGTATCGCGCTGAACGATCTGGGTGTCGCCGCGTGCGTTCCGACGGCCGTGTCCGCACTCGACCGCGGATGGGTCCTGTACGCGCACAGTGCGCCTCGCGGCCGTCCCATCGACGCGGACAGGCCCGAC
This sequence comes from Rhodococcus sp. MEB064, assembly GCF_000834565.1. Lineage (NCBI taxonomy): Bacteria > Bacillati > Actinomycetota > Actinomycetes > Mycobacteriales > Nocardiaceae > Rhodococcus > Rhodococcus sp. MEB064. The sequence continues at coordinate 13,398 of NZ_JXQS01000033.1, read as the reverse complement.
GACGCCATCGCGATGTGGCGCACTCTGGGGGTGCTCAGGTCCCGCCAGATCTCCCACGGTGACCTCCGCGCGGCGGACATGAGAATTGCCGACGACGGCACTGCCCTGCTCGGCGGCTTCGATACCGCGGAACTGGGTGCGTCGCAGCCGCAACTGCATTCCGACGCAGCGCAACTTCTGGTCACCACGTCGTCGATGTTCGGGCCCGATGTCGCGGTCGACGCCGCGATCGAGCGGCTCGGTCACGAGGACGTGCTGGTGGCGTCTCGGCGACTGACTCCGTCGGCGATTCCCCCGCGGGTGCGGTCGGCGATTCCGGAGGCCAAGTCCGTGATGAAGGCTGCGCGCGACACCGTTCTGGCCCGTACCGGCACGTCGGCCATCGCGACGGAACAGGTCACACGGTTCTCCCGCAACCAGATCGTGCAACTGGTGCTGTTGATCGCATTGGTCTACGTCGCGTACCCGTTCATCAGCCAGGTCCCGACGTTCGCCACGGAACTCTCGTCCATCGACTGGCGGTGGGCGCTGGTGGGGCTGGCGATCTCGGCTGCGACGTACGTCGGTGCGGCAGCGGCACTCTGGGCGTGCGCGTCGGGAGCGGTCAGCTTCTGGAACACGACCGTCATGCAGGTCGCCAACACCTTCGCCGCCACGACGACACCGGCCGGTGTCGGTGGTCTGGCGCTCAGCGTGCGGTTCCTCCAGAAGGGCGGACTGACGCTCACCCGGTCGACGGCCGCCGTGGCGTTGCAACAACTGGTGCAGGTGATCTCGCACGTGACGCTGCTCGTGGTGTTCAGCGTCGCGGCCGGGCAATCCGCCGACCTGTCCCGTTTCGTTCCCAGCGCGACGATCCTCTATCTCATCGCCGGTGTGGCATTCGGGGCGCTGGGCGCATTCCTCTTCGTCCCCACGTTGCGACACTTCCTCCGCACGGCCGTGCGGCCGCAACTCGCGGAGGTCTACGCCGACCTGTCCGCGTTGGTGCGTCACCCCGCACGGTTCGCGATCATCGTTCTCGGTTGCGCCGCAACGACTCTGGGGGCAGCGTTCGCTCTGTGGGTCAGCGTCGAGGCGTTCGGCGGAGGCACGACCTTCATCACCGTGACCATCGTGACCATGATAGGCGGCACCCTGGCATCCGCCGCGCCGACCCCCGGCGGCGTCGGAGCGGTCGAGGCGGCGTTGATCGGTGGACTCGCGGCATTCGGACTGCCCGCCACCATCGCCGTCCCGTCGGTGCTCCTGTACCGGGTGCTGACCTGCTGGATCCCGGTGTTCTGCGGGTGGCCCATCATGCGGTGGATGGCACGCACGGAGATGATCTGAGTTCGCGCTAGTAGGTTGTGAGCATGGCTGAACTGTGGGTCGAACGCACCGGAACTCGTCGCTACACCGGCAAGAGCTCGCGAGGCGCCGAGGTGCTGATCGGGTCCGAGGACGTCGAGGGTGTCTTCACTCCCGGCGAGCTGCTCAAGATCGCCCTCGCCGCATGCACGGGCATGAGTTCCGACCGGCCCCTCGCCCGCCGGCTCGGGGACGACTACGACGCGACCGTCCGGGTGTCCGGCACCGCAGATCGCGAGAACGAACGGTACCCGCGACTGGACGAAGTGCTGACCGTCGATCTGAGCGAACTCGACCCCGAGGCGCGGGAGCGGTTGCTGACCGTCGTGACCAAGGCCGTCGACAAGGTCTGCACCGTCGGACGGACGTTGAAGGCCGGCACCGAGGTCGTCCTGACCGTCGACGTCGAGGCATGAGCGACGAGCGTCTGAGCGCGTGGGTCCACGGGACCGTCCAGGGAGTGGGTTTCCGCTGGTGGACCCGTGCCCGGGCGCTGGAGCTCGGTCTGGTCGGATCGGCCACCAACACCTCCGACGGCCGTGTCCACGTCGTCGCGGAAGGCCCCCGCGAGAAGTTGGACGGCCTGCTGTCGGCGCTGCGATCGGGCGACACGCCGGGCTCGGTGAGCACCGTGGTCGACAATTGGGAGCAGGCGCGCGGCGGACTCGACGGGTTCGTCGAACGCTGAGAGCCCAGCGCCCAGTAGTCTGAACCGCCATGCACCTCAAGAGTCTGACGCTGAAGGGCTTCAAGTCCTTCGCCTCGGCGACGACTCTTCGTTTCGAGCCCGGCATCACCTGCGTCGTCGGCCCCAACGGGTCCGGCAAGTCGAACGTCGTGGACGCCCTGACGTGGGTCATGGGGGAGCAGGGCGCGAAGGCGCTGCGCGGCGGCAAGATGGAGGACGTCATCTTCGCCGGCACCTCCGGCCGCGCCCCGCTGGGCCGCGCCGAGGTGACGCTGACCATCGACAACTCCGACGGTGCGCTCCCCATCGACTACTCCGAGGTGTCCATCACCCGACGGATGTTCCGGGACGGCGCCGGTGAGTACGAGATCAACGGCAGCTCGTGTCGGCTCATGGATGTCCAGGAGTTGCTGAGCGACTCGGGTATCGGCCGGGAGATGCATGTCATCGTCGGCCAGGGCAGGCTCGCCGCGATTCTCGAGTCCCGCCCAGAGGATCGACGGGCGTTCATCGAGGAAGCCGCGGGCGTGCTCAAGCACCGCAAGCGCAAAGAGAAGGCAGTCCGCAAGCTCGATTCCATGCAGGCCAATCTGGCTCGGCTGACGGACCTCACGACCGAACTGCGTCGACAGCTCAAACCGCTGAGTCGGCAAGCCGAGGTCGCCCGACGCGCCCAGACGGTGCAGGCGGATCTTCGGGACGCTCGTCTGCGGATCGCCGCGGACGACCTGGTGACGCGGCGGACGCAGCTCGCCGAGCAGTCCCACGACGAGACGAAGGCCCGTGAGGAATACGCCGCCGTCCAGGACGCGCTGGGAGAGGGCGAGGCAGTTCTGGCCGAGGGCGAGCAGGAACTCGCTCTCCTGACACCGAGTGCGGACGCGGCGGCCCAGACCTGGTTCCAGTTGTCGGCGCTGGCCGAGCGCGTCGGCGCCACCGTGCGCATCGCGACCGAACGGGCCCGCCACCTCGGCGACGAACCGGAGGACAGACGCGGGCCCGATCCCGACGAGCTCGAGGAGCGCGCCGAGCGGGTGGCGGAGGAGGAAATGCAGCTGGCGGAAGCCGTGGAGTACGCACGCGCGACACTCGATGCCGCCCGCGAGCAGCTCGCCGAACGCGAGGCTGCCGCCGCGGACGCGGAACGCGCGCACGCCGCCGCCGTGCGTGCAGTCGCGGACCGGCGTGAAGGTCTCGCTCGACTGTCCGGTCAGGTGGACGGCCTGCGCGCCCGGTCGGAGTCCTACGACACCGAGGTCGCCCGCCTCACCGTCGCCATCGACGATGCTCGCCGCCGCGGCGACGAGGCGCAGGCCGAGTTCGACATCGTGCAGGACAAGGTGGGTGAACTCGACGCCGGTGAGGCAGGACTCGACTCCCATCACGAGCACGCTGTCGATGCGCTGGCGATCGCCGAGTCCCGCGTCGCGGAACTGCAGAGCGCCGAGCGGGAGTCCAGCCAGCGGGTCGCATCCCTGACCGCGCGTATCGACGCTCTCACCATGAACCTCGAACGCGGCGACGGGGGAGCATGGTTGGGAGAGAGGGCAACTCACGGGGTCGTCGGTCGACTCGCGGATCACCTCACCGTGACCGCCGGCTACGAGGCGGCGGTCGCAGTCGCTCTGGGCGCCGCGGCGGACGCCGTCGTGGTGTCGTCGGTGGACGAGGCGCGGGGCGCCGTGGCGTCGCTCAAGAAGGAGGACGCCGGCCGCGCCGCGATCGTGCACCCGACCGGTGATGCGGGCTCGGCGACGGACGGTGTCGGAACGTCGATCATGTCCGTGATCGACGCCGACGATTCCGTGCGCGGAGCCGTGACGTCTCTGCTGGCCGGAATGTCCGTGGCCGACTCGCTCGAGGACGCGACGGCGATGGTTCGCGACCATCCGACAGCCCGAGTGGTGACGCGCGAGGGCGATCTGGTCGGTCGCGGCTGGATCACCGGAGGATCGGACCGACGTCCCAGCACCCTCGAGGTCCAGGCATCCATCGACGAGTCCGTCGCGGAACTCGCGTCGACGAGACGTCGGACGGAGGAGCTGGCGGCAGCACTGTCGGGTGCGCTCGAGGAGCAGACCGACCGACGAGAGGCCGCCGACCAGGCACTGGCCGCACTCACCGAGTCCGATGCCGCGATCGCCGCCGTCTACGAACAGTTGGGTCGGTTGGGGCAGGTGGCTCGTGTCGCCCACGCGGAGTCGACGCGTCTGCAGAGTCAACGCGACCGCGTCGAGCGGCAGCGGGACGAGGCCGTGACCGCACTCGCCGACCTTGAGGACCGGGTCCGGCGCGCCGAGGACGATCAGGACGGCGGGGACGGCGACGGTGCGGCGGAGGAATGGGCGCACGCCCGTGAGGACGCTGCGGCAGCCGTGTCGGAGGTGAGATCGGTCGAGGTCGAGGCTCGCCTGTCGCTGCGCACCGCGGAGGAGCGCGCCGAATCGGTGCGGGGAAAGGCCGACCAGCTCCGACGGACGGCCCGGATGGAGCGGGACGCACGAGCGCGCGCCGAACGTGTCCGCGCCCATCGCGTGCAGTCCGCCGCGGTGGCGGAGGCGGTCGCGGACGCGGGCACACGCGTCGCGGAGCGACTCGGTCGACTCGTCGGCGATGCCGCGGTGCGGCGCGACGACCTCGCGCGACGGCGCAGCGATCGCGCCGCCGCCCTCGATCGCACGCGGGAACAGGTCCGCGCACTGTCGGCGCGGGCCGCGCAGTTGACCGACGCCGTGCACCGCGACGAAGTGGCCAAGGCGCAGGCGGTGCTGCGCATCGAGCAACTCGAGCAGACCATCCTGGAGCAGTTCTCCATCGCCCCCGACGACCTGGTCGCCGAGTACGGGCCCGACGTGACGCTCCCGCCGACCGACCTCGAGATGGCGGAGTACGAGCAGGCGAAGGAGCGCGGCGAACAGGTGGTCGCGCCGGCGCCGATGCGATTCGACCGCGCGGAGCAGGAACGACGGGTCAAGCGCGCCGAGAGGGATCTGGCGACGCTGGGCAAGGTCAACCCGCTGGCACTCGAGGAGTTCGCGGCACTCGAGGAGCGGTACAACTTCCTCTCGACGCAACTCGAGGACGTGAAGTCGGCGCGCAAGGATCTCCTCGGCGTGGTGGCCGACGTGGACGCGCGCATCCTGCAGGTCTTCACCGAGGCCTACGCCGATGTGGAGCGCGAGTTCGTCGGGGTGTTCGCGAAGCTGTTCCCCGGCGGCGAGGGTCGGCTGATTCTCACCGACCCCTCGGACATGCTGACCACCGGCATCGAGGTCGAGGCCCGTCCTCCCGGTAAGAAGGTCAAGCGCCTGTCTCTGCTGTCCGGTGGTGAGAAGTCTCTGACCGCCGTCGCGATGCTCGTGGCCATCTTCCGAGCCCGTCCCTCGCCCTTCTACGTCATGGACGAGGTCGAGGCCGCGTTGGACGACACGAACCTCCGGCGCCTCATCGGATTGTTCGAGCAGTTGCGGGAGAAGTCTCAGCTCATCGTCATCACGCACCAGAAACCCACCATGGAGGTCGCCGACGCCCTGTACGGCGTCAGCATGAGAGGCGACGGCATCACCACGGTGATCTCGCAGCGGCTTCCCAAGCGCCCGGTGGCGGCGGACGGGGTGACCTGACGCCCGACCCCGTAGCGCGGTGCCCGTCCTGACAGGATGGTCGGCGTGACTACCGAACTGTGGATCGTCGTCGCGGCTGTGCTCGCGCTGCTCGTCGTGGTGCTCGTCGTCGGACTGGTGCTGCAGCGTCGCCGCCGCGTGTCGCTGTCCCGCCCGGACTCCGAGGCGGGACCGGTCAAGGAGGTCGACCGTTCGGGCGGGTATACCGCCGGGACCGGCTTCGACTTCTCCCGAGGTACGGCCCCTGCCGAGAAGGCTCCTGCCGAGAAGACACCCGTGGCCCGGCCGCCCCTCGAGCGCACCGACGACGACGATCAGCCTCGTGTCGGTGACGACGCGTCCGTCCCCCGTGACGCCCCGAAGCGCGGCATCACCGACATCTCGCTGCCGGATCCGGTCCTGGACGAACCGGCACCGGCGCCTGTCGAACCCGAACCAACGCCTGTCGAACCCGAGCCGGCACCGACTCCCGTCCTGGACGAGATCGAACCCACCTCGGGCCGCCTGACCAAGCTGCGGGGTCGACTGTCACGGTCGCAGAATGCTGTCGGTCGCTCCCTGTTGGGCCTGTTGGGCGGCGGCGACCTCGACGAGGAGTCGTGGGAAGAGGTCGAGGACACGCTGCTGGTGGCCGACCTGGGAAGTGCGGCCACCGCGGAGATCGTCGCGACGCTGCGCGAGCAGATGGCGGTGCGCAACGTCCGCACCGAGGCGGAGGCGCGAGCCCTTCTGCGAGAAGTGCTGATCGAGCAGTTGACGCCGTCGTTCGACCGCTCCATCCGCGCGTTGCCGCACGGCGATCGCCCGTCCGTCCTGCTCGTGGTGGGCGTGAACGGCACCGGCAAGACCACGACCACCGGAAAGCTGGCGCGAGTCCTGGTCGCCGACGGTCGACGCGTGGTGCTGGGCGCTGCCGACACGTTCCGCGCTGCGGCTGCCGATCAACTGCAGACCTGGGCCGAGCGCGTCGGCGCCGAGGTCGTCCGCGGTAAGGAAGGGGCCGATCCGGCCGCTGTGGCATTCGACGCCGTCACCCGCGGCATCGCCGACGGTGTCGACGCGGTCCTCATCGACACGGCCGGCCGTCTGCACACCAAGACCGGTCTGATGGACGAGCTGGGGAAGGTCAAGAGGGTCATCGAAAAGAAGGCGCCCGTCGACGACGTGCTCCTGGTTCTCGACGCCACGATCGGTCAGAACGGTCTGGCGCAGGCGCGGGTCTTCGCTCAGGTCGTCGACATCACCGGCGTCGTGCTGACGAAGCTGGACGGGACGGCGAAGGGCGGAATCGTCTTCCAGGTCCAACGCGAACTGGGTGTGCCGGTGAAGCTCGTCGGTCTCGGCGAGGGTGCGGACGACCTCGCGCCGTTCGAACCCGGCGCATTCGTCGACGCTCTTCTCGGCTGACCTCGAGGTGCCCTCGCCGGTGTGAAACCGGCAAAAAGACCGAGACGCAACACGTTTGCAACACGATCGGGCTCTGCGTTCACATGCACGAAACGCCGGAGTGTCGTCGCCGAAACTTCGAGTGAGCACCCTTCTCCTCAGGTCGTCAGCCGCCATCGGCTGGGGCGAGGAAGAAGGAGGAGGCTCAAGGTGGATTTCCCCACTATCGGTGCGCCCGACACCGGTGATACCGCATGGATGCTGACCAGTGCTGCGTTCGTGTTGCTCATGGTCCCGGGTCTGGCGTTCTTCTACGGCGGCATGGTCCGTGCGAAGAGCGTGCTGAACATGATCATGATGAGCATCAGCGCGATGGGCGTCGTCGGCGTTCTCTGGGTGCTGTACGGATACTCGGTCACCTTCGGCGAGGACAAGGGCAATCTCATCGGTGACCCCTTCCAGTTCTTCGGACTGAAGGGCCTGATCGGCGGAACGTATCTCGCCTCCGAGGACGAAGCGGGAGTCCTCACCGACGCCGCGATTCCTCTGGTGGGCACGATTCCTGCCACCGTGTTCGTCTCGTTCCAGGCGATGTTCGCCATTCTGACGGTCGCTCTCATCTCGGGTGCCGTCGCCGACCGTATGAAGTTCGGTCCGTGGCTGCTCTTCGCCGGACTGTGGGCGACACTCGTCTACTTCCCGGTCGCTCACTGGGTCTTCTCCTTCGACGAGGTCACCACCGAGACGGGTGGTTGGATCGCCAACAAGCTCGCCGCGGTCGACTTCGCCGGTGGTACTGCGGTGCACATCAACGCCGGCGCCGCCGGCCTGGTCCTCGCGATAATCCTCGGCAAGCGCAAGGGCTGGCCGGGAACCCCGTTCCGCCCGCACAACCTCCCGTTCGTGATGCTCGGTGCCGGTCTCCTCTGGTTCGGCTGGTTCGGCTTCAACGCCGGTTCCGCCGTCGGCTCCAACGGCATCGCAGGTGCCACCTTCGTCACGACCATCGCGGCGACCGCCGCAGCCATGCTCGCCTGGCTTCTCACGGAGCGCATCCGTGACGGTCACGCGACGAGTCTCGGTGGTGCGTCGGGCATCGTCGCCGGGCTCGTGGCCATCACCCCGGCCTGCTCCTCGGTGAACATCCTCGGCGCGTTGGTCATCGGCGTCGTCGCCGGCGTCCTGTGTGCACTCGCCGTCGGTCTGAAGTTCCGCTTCGGTTTCGACGACTCGCTCGACGTCGTCGGTGTCCACCTCGTGGGTGGTCTCGTCGGCACGCTGATGGTCGGTCTGGTCGCCACGTCCGAGGCGCCGGCCGGTGTCGAGGGCCTGTTCTACGGCGGCGGAGCCGACCAGTTGTGGCGTCAGGCAGTCGGTGCGGGCGCCGTGCTGATCTACTCTCTGGTGGGAACGACCATCGTCGCGCTCATCGTCAAGTACACCGTGGGCCTCCGGATCGACGACGATGGTGAATCCATGGGAGCCGACGAATCGGAACATGCCGAGACCGCCTACGACTTTGCGGCACTCGGTGGGTCAACACTGGGACGCGTTCCCAGCAAGGAGGCGTGAGACATGAAGTTGATCACTGCAATCGTCAAGCCGTTCACACTCGAGGACGTCAAGACGGCGCTCGAGCAGGCAGGCGTTCTCGGTATGACCGTGAGCGAGGTGCAGGGGTACGGCCGGCAGAAGGGCCACACCGAGGTCTACCGCGGTGCCGAGTACTCCGTGGACTTCGTACCCAAGGTGCGTGTCGAGGTCGTCGTGGACGACGCGGCGGTGGACAAGGTCGTCGAGGTGATCGTCGAGGCCGCCCGCACCGGCAAGATCGGTGACGGCAAGGTCTGGGTCTCGCCCGTGGAGGCCGTGGTGCGCGTGCGTACCGGCGAACGTGGGTCCGACGCACTGTAAGTCTCGAGTCAGTCCGGCCGCGGATCCACCTCGTCGAAGGGCGAGGGATCCGCGGCCGGTCTGTTTTCTCCACCACACGCCGACCGTTCGTCGAGAGGAAGGACCCCCCGTGGGAGGTTCCGAAGCAGCAGCCGATCTGGTCCGAGCTCGCGAGCAACTGCTGGCCGGGCAGGGCAAGAATCGTCGTCTGGACGCCACGTCCCTCCGTCAGGCACTGACCGACCTGCACGAGTTCTGGCTCACCACCAAGGGTTCGGACGTGGGAATCAAACCCGACAGCGGATTTGCCATCGTCGCGGTGGGCGGCCTGGGTCGCCGGGAGATGCTGCCGTACTCCGATCTCGATCTCGTTCTGCTGCACGACGATCTGGATCCGGCGCTCGTCGGTGAGGTGGCCGATCAACTCTGGTACCCCTTGTGGGACGCCCACATCAAGCTCGATCACAGCGTGCGCACCGTTCCCCAGGCCCTCGACGTCGCGGCGCACGACATGACGGCCGCATTGGGTCTTCTCGACGCCCGCCACATCGTGGGCGACGCCGAACTGAGTTCGATGCTGATCGACGGGATTCGACGCCAGTGGCGCATCGGGATACGCGATCGGTTCGACGAGCTGTACGCCTTGACCCGCACGCGGTGGGGCCGCAGCGGTGAGATCGCCCATCGGGCGGAACCCGACCTCAAGAGCGGGCGCGGGGGACTGCGCGACGTCCAGCTCCTCGACGCGCTGTCGATCGCGCAGCTCACGGACGCGATGCCCGGGCTCGGCCCCGAATCGCCCGGCGGCGGATTGGACTTCGCGCACCGCCGCATCCTCGACGTGCGCACCGAACTGCACCGCGTCGCCGGCCGCGCCCGGGATCAGTTGCGCGCGCAGGACGCCGACGAGATCGCCGCGGCGCTCCGCATCGGTGACCGCTTCGATCTCGCTCGCGTCCTGAGTGATTCGGCTCGCACCATCGGCTACTCCACCGACGTCGGCGTGCGCACCGCCGGCAACGCTATTCCGCGCCGTGGCCTGTCCCGCCTGCGCAGAGTGCCCGTCCGTCGACCGCTCGACGAAGGGGTCGTCGAACACGCGGGTGAAGTGGTGCTCGCCAGAGATGCGCGGCCGAACAAGGATCCGGGACTGATCATGCGGGTTGCCGCGGCATCCGCGGTGACCGGGATGCCGATGTCCGCCTCGACTCTCGGCAGGCTCTCGGACAGCGCACCCGAGCTCCGTGAGCCGTGGCCCAAGGAAGCGCTCAACGATCTGCTCGTCGTGCTCGGTTCGGGTCGGCGCGCGATTGCAGTGATCGAGGCACTCGACAGGACAGGCCTGTGGGGCCGGTTGCTGCCGGAATGGGGTGCCGTACGCGACCTTCCCCCGCGAGATGCGGTGCACACCTGGACCGTCGACCGTCACCTGGTCGAGACCGCCGCCTACGCCAGTGGTTTCACCACGCGCGTCGCGCGACCCGACCTGCTGGTGCTGGGGGCACTGCTGCACGACATCGGCAAGGGGCGCGGGGGAGACCACAGCGTCGTCGGGGCGGACTTGGCGACCCAGGTCGGCAAGCGACTGGGCCTGTGGCCGTCCGACGTCCGACTGCTCGAGTCGATGGTCCGACACCACCTATTGCTTCCCGACACCGCGACTCGTCGAGATCTCGACGACCCGGCCACGGTGCAACGTGTGGTGGACGCCCTCGACGGGGACTCGATCCTGTTGGAACTGCTGCACGCGTTGGCCGAGGCCGACTCGCTCGCCACAGGTCCCGGCGTGTGGGGAGACTGGAAGTCGTCGTTGATCGGTGAACTCGTGCGTCGATGCCGGTTGGTCATGGCCGGGGAATCGCTCCCGACGCCCGACCCGATCGATCCGGCACTGGCGGCGCGGGCGACCGAGGGCGGCGTGGACGTCGATCTGCAACCGTCGGACAGTCCGCACACGTTCGAGGTCACCGTCACCGCCCCGGACCGCCCCGGCCTGCTCTCCAACGCATCGGGCGTGTTGGCCCTGGGATCGTTGCGGGTTCTGGCGGCATCGGTCGCCAGCGAGAACGGGTTCGCGGTCAACCGCTTCGTCGTGACGCCCACCTTCGGTGCACCGCCCCCTCCGGGACTGCTGCGTCAGGACCTCATCCGCGCTCTCGACGGGCAGCTCGACCTTCTCGCGCAGCTCGACATCAAGGAGGCCGGAGCCCGGTCGGCCGCCTCGGAACTCGAACCCGGCCAGCCGGAGGTCTCGGAGGTGCCGCTGTACGCGCAGGCTCCACCGCGGGTGATCTGGTTCGACGGTCAGGGCGGCGACTTCGTCGTCGTGGAGGTGCGTGCGGAGGATCGACTCGGTCTGCTGTGCCGGCTCGCGTCGGTGTTCGAGAAGCAGGGAGCCGACGTCCGGTGGGCGAAGGTCGCCACTCTCGGGTCGTCGGTCGTCGACGCATTCTGCATCGAGACCGGCGGGCCGACCGATTCGCGGGCGCAGCGCGAGGAACTCGAGAGTGCTCTGCTGAGCGTGGTTCCGGCGCTCCGCCCGAAAGAGCCCGAGTCGGAGGACTGACCTCTCACCGCTCACGGGCGCACCCGTTAGGGTGGGCACCTGGAGAAGTCATCTCTTTTCTCGCGATTTTCAGGAGCATCGTTGTTCGAATCACTGTCCGACAGATTGACCGGAAGCCTCAAGGATCTGAGGGGCAAGGGTCGGCTCTCGGGTGCCGACATCGATGCCGTCTGCCGTGAGATCCGTCTGGCACTGCTCGATGCCGATGTTGCCCTCCCCGTCGTGCGGGCGTTCATCACCCGCATCAAGGAGCGTGCCAAGGGTGCGGAAGTCTCCGCAGCGCTGAACCCTGCGCAGCAGGTCGTCAAGATCGTCAACGACGAGCTGGTCGGCATCCTCGGCGGCGAGACACGTCGGGTGGAGTTCGCCAAGAACCCGCCCACGGTCATCATGCTGGCGGGTCTGCAAGGCTCCGGTAAGACGACGCTGGCCGGAAAGCTGGCCAAATGGCTCAAGGACCAGAACCACACGCCGCTGCTTGTCGCCTGTGACCTCCAGCGCCCCGGGGCCGTCAGCCAGCTGCAGATCGTCGGTGAACGCGCCGGGGCCTCGGTCTTCGCGCCGCATCCCGGAACGTCCATCGGTGGCGGCGAGAACGCACTCGGCGTGACCGCGGCGGATCCCGTCGAGGTCGCTCGGGCGGGTGTCGCCGAGGCCCGCGCCAAGCAGTTCGACGTGGTCATCGTCGACACCGCGGGCCGCCTCGGTATCGACACCGAGCTCATGGGCCAGGCCGCCGGAATCCGCGACGCGACGAACCCCGACGAGATCCTGTTCGTGCTCGACGCGATGATCGGCCAGGACGCCGTCAGCACGGCGCAGGCGTTCCAGGACGGCGTCGGCTTCACCGGCGTGGTGCTGACCAAGCTCGACGGCGACGCTCGCGGTGGCGCCGCGCTGAGTGTGCGCGAGGTGACCGGTCGACCGATCATGTTCGCGTCCACCGGCGAGAAGCTCGAGGACTTCGAGATCTTCCATCCGGACCGCATGGCGAGCCGGATCCTGGGCATGGGCGACCTCCTCAGCCTCATCGAACAGGCCGAGACCGTCTTCGATGCCCAGCAGGCGGAGGAGACGGCCGCCAAGATCGGCTCCGGGCAGCTGACACTCGAGGACTTCCTCGAGCAGATGATGGCCATCCGCAAGATGGGTCCCATCGGCAACCTGTTGGGGATGCTCCCCGGTGCGGGTCAGATGAAGGACGCACTCGCCTCCGTCGACGACAAGCAGCTCGACCGCGTGCAGGCCATCATCCGCGGCATGACGCCCGCCGAGCGCGCGGATCCGAAGATGATCAACGCGTCGCGCCGTCTGCGCATCGCGAACGGTTCCGGCGTGAAGGTCTCCGACGTCAACCAGTTGGTGGACCGCTTCTTCGAGGCCCGCAAGATGATGGCGTCGATGGCCGGCCGGATGGGAATGCCGGGCGCACGCAAGCAGGCGCAGCGCAGCAACAAGAAGGGCAAGAAAGGCAAGAAGGGCGGCCGCGGCCCAACTCCGCCCAAGGGCGTGCGCGGGGGCTTCCCCGGCATGCCGGGTGGGATGCCCGCAGGTATGCCGGATCTGTCGTCGATGCCCAAGGGCCTCGACCAGCTCCCGCCGGGCCTCGAAGGTATCGACCTGTCCCAGCTGAAGCTGCCCAAGAAGTAAGTCGGACGCGTGCGCACCTCACCGAGCCTGCATCTTCGCGGTGTCCTGCTGCCCGGTGACGAGCAGCGGGACGTCTGGGTGCGGGACGGCCTGATCTCGATGGACCCGGTTCCAGGGGCCACCACCGTCGGATCCGGTGGCTGGATCGTGCCCGGTCTGGTCGACGCGCACTGCCACGTCGGCATCAAGTACGGGGGCGGACACGAGGATCACGACGGCACGATCGCGCAGGCGACCACCGA
>NZ_JXQS01000032.1:0-21735 GCF_000834565.1 Rhodococcus sp. MEB064 | reverse complement strand
CGCGAGTACGTCCACAGTGTCGTGATCCCGTACGGAATCACGACACTGTCGGCGTACTCGCGGGGGGGTGCGAGGGTGAGCGGTCAGACCAGGTCGAGCTGGACCGTGTTCAGGGTCGTGGGAAGCGCGGGAGCGCCGTCCTGGGCGCCACCCTCGACTCCGGCAGCGGCGATCTTGTCCAGCGTCGCCAGCCCGGCTTCGTCGATGGTGCCGAAGACGGTGTAGTTCGGCGGCAACTGGGAGTCGCCGTAGACCAGGAAGAACTGGCTGCCGTTGGTGTCGGCACCGGCATTGGCCATGGCGATCGTTCCCCGCGGGTACAGAACGGGGGACTGGAGCGCGGACGGGTCGTCGGCGTACTGATCGGTGGGGAACTCGTTGGCGTACTGGTACCCGGGACCACCGGTTCCGGCGCCCGTGGGGTCACCGCATTGCAGGACCTTCAGACTGTCCGCGGTGGTGAGTCGATGGCACGGCGTGTTGTCGTAGTACGTCTGACCCGCCAGCGATGCGAAGCTGTTGACGGTGCAGGGCGCCTCGGCGGCGTTCAGGGACAACCCGATCGGGCCCTGGCTGGTGTCCATGCTGACGCTGACGTTCTCGTTCGTCGTCGGCACGTTCTCGGTCTGCGGGGCGTTCGCGGGCTTCGCAGCCTGGCCGCCGGCAGGGTAGGCGCAGGTCACGGTCTCGGGCAGAGGCTCCGACCTCCCGGCGGGCAGCATGCCTTCGGGAGTCGACGACTCGCTGGTAGGCGCATCGGCAGCTTCGACCGCGTCGTCCCCTCCGCGGGTCACACCTACGGCGATCGCGACGCCACCGATCACGACCACGAGTCCGATGACCGCGGCGGCGATGGTGGTCTGCTTGCGTCGGCGAGCGCGCGCTGCTCGGGATTCGAGCTGGCGTTCGAGCTTCCGCTTGGCAGCTTCACGTCGTTGTTCGTTCGTCGGCACGGTTGGCGTTCCTCTTCTCGCTGGAGCGGGTGAGCAGCAAAAGTGTGCCAGGCTTTCCTGAGAGCGTCCTGACCCGGTCACCGGCTTCTCGCCCGGATTGTCGTCCCGTGACGGTGACCACCTAGTCTGGTGTTTTCTCCCGATCACTCCTGAGGAGTCCTTCACTGTGCGTGTCACCGGATTCCCCGCCGGCATGTTCCAGACGAACTGCTATGTCGTGTCCTTGGACGACTCGGCCGAATGCTTCGTCGTCGACCCTGGCCAGGAAGCGGCCGCGCCGCTCTACTCGTTCCTGGACGAGGCCGGACTAGTACCTGTCGCGGTGCTGCTGACCCACGGCCACCTCGACCACATGTGGGACGCCACGCCGGTGTGCGCGAAGTTCGACATTCCGTTGTACGTCCATCCGGACGACCGTCACATGCTCACGGACCCGGCCTCGGGAATCGGCCCGGTGCTCGCTCCCTTGATCGCGAATTCGACCTTCGAGGAACCTGCGTCGGTCATCGAACTGGCCCACGACGATCAGCTGTCCGTGGCCGGGATCGACATCACGGTGTCCCACACTCCCGGTCACACCCGTGGATCGGTGGTGTTCGGCGTGCATACCGGAGAGCACCGGGCGATTTTCTCCGGGGACACCCTGTTCGCCGGGTCCATCGGTCGGTCCGATCTCCCCGGCGGAAACCACGAACAGCTCCTCGCGTCCATCGAGACGTCCTTGCTGTGCCTCGACGACGAGACCACCGTCCTGCCCGGTCACGGCGAGACCACGAGCATCGGCGCCGAGCGGGCCGGCAATCCGTTCCTGACCGGCCTCGGCGGTGCCCGATGAGCGCCGACGGCACGAAGTTCCACCCCTTCGCAGCCCCCAAGGGTGTCCCGGACTACCTGCCGCCCGACTCGGCGACCTTCCTCGCCGTGCGGGACGGCCTGACCGCTGCTGCCCGGGCGGCCGGGTACGGCCACATCGAGTTGCCGATCTTCGAGGACACCGCGCTGTTCGCGCGCGGCGTCGGTGAATCGACCGACGTGGTCAGCAAGGAGATGTACACCTTCGCGGACAAGGGTGACCGCAGTGTGACGCTTCGCCCGGAAGGCACCGCCGGCGTGATGCGAGCAGTCATCGAGCACAGCCTCGATCGCGGCGCTCTGCCGGTCAAGGTGAGCTACTCCGGGCCCTTCTTCCGCTACGAGCGACCCCAGGCCGGCCGGTACCGTCAGCTCCAGCAGGTCGGCGTCGAGGCGATCGGTGTCGACGACCCCGCCCTCGACGCGGAGGTCATCGCGATCGCCGACGCCGGATTCCGCAGCCTCGGTCTCACCGGTTTCCGGCTCGAGATCACTTCTCTCGGCGACGACACCTGCCGTCCGCAGTACCGAGAGCTGTTGCAGCAGTTCCTGTTCGACCTCCCTCTCGACGAGGAGACCCGGCGCCGGGCCGAGATCAACCCGTTGCGAGTGCTCGACGACAAACGCCCGCACGTGCGGGAGATGACCGCCGACGCGCCCCTGATGATGAACCACCTCTCGGAGTCGGCGAACGAGCACTTCGCCACCGTCCGCGCGCACCTCGACGCGATGGGCGTGCCGTACGTCGTCAATCCCCGCATGGTGCGTGGCCTCGACTACTACACGAAGACCACCTTCGAGTTCGTGCACGACGGCCTGGGCGCTCAGTCCGGTATCGGTGGCGGCGGCCGTTACGACGGCCTGATGGCGCAACTCGGCGGACAACCGTTGTCGGGTATCGGCTTCGGTCTGGGAGTCGATCGCACGGTCCTCGCCCTGGCTGCGGAAGGGGTGTCACCTGCGTCCACAGCGCGGTGCGATGTCTACGGGGTTCCCATGGGTGCCGACGCGAAGCTGCGGTTGTCCGTCATCGCGCATCAGCTGCGCGCCGAGGGCATCAGGGTCGACCTGTCCTACGGCGACCGCGGGATGAAGGGCGCCATGAAGGGCGCCGACCGTTCGGGTGCACGGATCGCCCTCGTCCTCGGAGATCGTGACCTCGAATCGGAGGAGATCGGCGTCAAGGACCTGTCCACGGGTTCGCAGACGTCGGTCCCGCTGTCGGAGGTCGTCGCCCGCGTACGGGCAACGTTGTCGGAGTGAGGTAGTCATGGTCGATCGCGGCGTGGTGGCACTGGATCTGGTGCCCACCGAGCTCATCGTGCCCAGACTGCGCGTGGCGGGCGCCGTCTTCGCGCTGGTCGGCGCCGTGCTCGGTGCCGTGGCGGCGTTCCTCATCAATCCCGTCGTCGGAGTGGTGCTGGGCATCGCACTGGTCGCCACGGCCGCGTTCGCGGTGGTGTCGGGCGGACGGCGCCGTGTCTGGATCGACCACGGCGTGGTGAGCAGGCGGGGAGCGCTGCGCGTACGACGGGTCAACATGTCCGACGCCACCAGGGTCGAGATCATCGTGCGGGTCGCCCGGGTGAGCCAGGTGCTGCTGCGCGTCGGCGACTCGTCCGGCGACGTCACCGTCGGCGTCGCGATGTACACCGACGACGGTGGACGTGAACTCCAGCCGATCGCGCTCCGGGCACTTGCCGACGCGTTGTCCCGCTCGGCGCTGGCCTCCGCGCTCGCCGTGTCATCGGTGCTGGTGACCCAATTGCGCGCGGAGGCACGGGAAGCCGGGCTGCTGGAGCGGCCGCTGTTCCGTGCGATCGGTGTGGTGCGGGAGTCCGGTCGGGCTCCCGCCACCGTCCTCACCGATGCCGAGGTCGCGGCGCTGACAGCCTGACCGCGCTACGCGGACATGTTCGAGAGCACGTCGCGGGCACGTGAGTTGAGCGTGGTCGTGGGGTCCCGCCACCCCAGCACTCGAACTGCCGCGTCGGCAATGGCGTCGGGTGTCGCCACCACCTCGGCGGACTGGGATTCGAGATCCGACCGAGCGTTGATCACCGTTTCGACGATGCGGAACGGCAGTCGAACGGTGTCGTCGGCCGCCTCGACGGTGCCGATCGACTCGAGGGCGGCGCGCGAGAATTCCGCATACAGCGCCATCAGATCGATACGCCGAGCCCGGAAGTGTTCGAAGCGCTCCGTCCGCAGTTCCGGGATCAGGTACAACGCGCCGAGATTCCATCGCGACGTCATCAGTTGGCCGGCGTCGAACCACACCAACGCATACAGGGCGGTGGGGGCGTCGACCGTGACGTCGCGAAGCGCCACCGCGCAGGCGAGAGGTGCATCCACCGTGCCGACCAGCAGGGCGGCCAGCATGTCGTCCTTGGTGGCGAAGTGGTGGTACAGCGACGCCTGGCGGACGCCCACCGCGTCCGCGATCATCCTGGTCGAGGTGCTGGTGAACCCCCGAGTGGTGAACAGCTCCGCGGCGGCGTCGAGGATCTCCTCCCGCGCCGTGGCACCGGGCCGTTTGCGGGTGGTGAGCCGGGGGCGCCCGGCGCCGGTCGTCGTCATCGCGCGGCCTAGGTGACGAGGAACGCGTCGACGATCGTGTCCGTACCGCGTCGGGAACCCGAGGTCACGACGACGGCCCTGTTCAGGTAGGCGAGCGAGCGGATCGACGTCGAGACGGCCAGCGTTCCGCGGAAGTAGTACAGCGCGGTGTCGACGTCCTCACCCCGGTCGAGTGCCTCCGTGACCTCCGCGGACCCGAAGCGGATGCCGGTCAGCGTCAGACGGACGACAGCACTCTCGTCGTCGGTGTCGACATCCGCGAGAAGGTCGATCTCGTAGGCCGCGGAGCCGTCCGCGCGGACCCGGACGTGTTCCGCGCCGCTCGGGCGGACGACGGCCTCGAGACCGGGCCCGCTGAGCACGCCGCCGACCACAGTCGCCACCGACTGCGTGTCGCCGAGATGGACCGTGTCGGACGTCCGAACCACGATGCGGAACAGAGGTTCGAGCGTCGGCAGAGTGGGATCGGACGACTCGTGCGTGGGAAGAGGTTCGGTCACGCGGTCGACGGTAGCGGATCGGAATGCCCACGGCGCCACGCGCTGAACGACCGCACGGACGACCGGCCGGGTCGGACCAACCACGGCCAGGGATGGACTTCGACGGGCTCGAGTGTGCGGGCGATGCGCGCCCAGCCGGGCACCGGCGCGTAGGTGGCAGCCAGGCTCCTGCCTGCAAGCTCCTCCGAGACGACCCCGCGGCGAACCTCGAGGTCGCGGATGGCGCCCAGTTCACCCAACGTCTCGGCCAGGAACACCAGTCTCTTACCCGACAACGAGAGCCGTCGCAGAAGGGGTTCGTCGAAGACGAAGACTGCCGGCCTCGACTCGTCGGCCGACAGTGCCGGATCGGAGGTGCCGAGCGATTCGGCGGTCAACCAGACCTGCTCGGCGGCACTACCGCTCGCCTCCGCGGGACCGGCGGGGATATCCGCCGTGGTCAGATCGGGACCGTCGACCGAGGGGCCGAGTTCCGCGCTCGGCCAGTCCTGGATCGGGCACGCCGAGGCGAGTGCGCACCCGCGACAGAGGGCGGGGGCGCGCTTCTCGACCTGCCACCGACTGAAGCCGTACACCTTGCCGCTCCCGGTTCCGACTGTCCACTGCCAGCCGAGGCGGTTGGCGGCGCGAGAACCGTCGAGCAGGTGCGCGAACATCTCGTCCTCACCGTCACGCCAGGTTGCTCCCGCCCGGACGGCCCACTGCGACGCCAGCCACATGCGTGTCTGATTGACCAGCCAGCCGTCGTCGTGCAGTTCGGTCGTCACCGACGACATGCAGTTCATCTCGGTGGGCCAGGGATCGTCGGCTCGAACGTCGCCGCCCGAGGCGAAGGGTTGTTCGCGGGTGAGCGACTGCCCGAGGTCGGTGCCGACGCGGGCGTACAGGTGTCGCGCGTACTCCTGCCACATCAACTCGTCGCGGTAGCGGGAGCGGTCGCGCCCGGCAGCGTCCTCGACGCGATCCCACACCTCGCGGAGCGACAGCAGGCCGTGACGGATGTACGGGGACATCCGGCTGGCGCCGCGCCGCGACTCCGGAAGGACGGTGCTGCGCGAGCGCGCATAGCCGGCGATGTCGAGGCCGGCCAACGCAGCATCGGCCGCCGTCTGACCGCCCTCATACCGCCCGCGCGGACGCCGGCCGGCCCTTCCCGCGTCAGATCACCGAGATGCTCCGCCACCCATTCCACGACGTCCGCACTGACGGCGCCGTCCGCGACGGACGGGGGAGTCGGTAGTTGCACCATGAGTTGACACTCTACTAGAACGTATGTTCGACTGTGGGCGGGAGCCGAATTCGACCACGTGTTCGATGACGACCGCGGCTCCGGTGGGCTCGGGGATGGGAGGGTTCGTGAGGTGGGACGGCCAGACACTCGACGCGCCCGACGGGGCGCTCCCGGGTCTCGAACGCACCGGCCTGGTGAAGGCGGGGCTGATCCGCACGGTCCGGACACCCGAGTTCGACGGGGTGACGTTCCACGAGGTGCTGTGCAAGAGCGCACTGAACCGCGTTCCGGACGAGTCGGCGCTGCCGGCCAGGTGGACCATCAACCCGGCGCGCGGCTGCTCGCACGCGTGCCGCTACTGCTTCGCGCGTCCGACGCACGAGTACCTCGATCTGGACGCGGGGCGGGATTTCGACTCCCAGATCGTGGTGAAGACGAACATCGTCTCCGTCCTGCGCAAGGAACTGGCACGCGCGTCGTGGAAGCGGGAACCGGTGGCATTGGGTACCAACACCGATCCCTATCAACGGGCGGAGGGACGGTACGAGCTGATGCCCGGCATCATCCGAGCGCTCACCGAGTCCGGTACCTCGTTCTCGATACTCACCAAGGGAACGTTGTTGCGGCGTGATCTCCCGTTGCTCACCCTGGCCGCGACGAAGGTGAACGTCCAGGTCAGCATCAGCCTGGCGTTCCACGACGAGGAACTGCAGAAGTCGCTGGAACCGGGGGCTCCGTCGCCGCGCGCTCGGCTCGACCTCATCCGCGCCGTCACCGACGCCGGCCTACCGTGTCATGTTCTGATCGCCCCCGTCATCCCGTTCCTGACCGACAGTCCGAAGCACCTCGACGCGTTGATGGGGGCCCTGCAGGCAGCGGGAGCGACGGGCGTGACAGCGCTGCCGATGCATCTGCGCTCGAGCACGAAGGAGTGGTTCATGGGCTGGCTCGCCGAGAACCATCCGGCCCTCGTGCGTCGCTACCGCGTGCTGTACGGACGGGGCGCGTACGTCAGCCCCGAGTACAAAGCGTGGCTCCGCGGCAAGGTGGAACCCTTGCGGGAGAAGCACTCTCTGCTCGGTCTCGACCCGATGGCGGTTCACGCCGTGCGGTCGACCGCGCCCGTCGAGAGCACGCCGGAGCCTGCCATGACCCTGTTCTGACTCCGCTTCGGTCAGAAGCCCGGCGCGACCCCGATGTGTTCGAGATACCGACGAGCGGATCGGA
Source organism: Rhodococcus sp. MEB064 (assembly GCF_000834565.1). Lineage (NCBI taxonomy): Bacteria > Bacillati > Actinomycetota > Actinomycetes > Mycobacteriales > Nocardiaceae > Rhodococcus > Rhodococcus sp. MEB064. The sequence continues at coordinate 14,392 of NZ_JXQS01000032.1, read as the reverse complement.
CCACGGCGCCGTGCGCATCCTGCTCGACGACCTTCCCCCACCACGCGCCGTAGATGCGCTCGAACGGAACGTCCTTCAGCAGCGCCACCGTGCGCCGGACCGTGTCGGGATGTTCCGGGATCATGTTCGGGTAGCTGTACATGAACGACACCCACCGTCGGTCCGCGGCAACAGCGATGATGTCTCCCGTGCAGAGCGCGCCACGACCGTCCGTGTCTGCCCACCGCAGGACCGATCCTCCGGCGAAATGCACGCGGGTGTTGATCAGCGTTCTGCCGGGGAGAATCTCGAGGGTGTCCCCGCTCCACGTCCTGACGTTGCCGTCGCGCGGCAGCCAGCGCTTGTCCGACTCGTGGATGTAGACGGGTACTCCACCGAACGCCTCGCTCCACTCGATCATGGCGCTGTAGTAGTGCGGGTGCGACACCGCTATCGCCGATACCCCGCCGAGCTCACGGATGCGGTCGATCGCTGCATCGTCGATCGTGGAGACGCAGTCCCACAACACGTTTCCGCCGTCGCCCGGAACGATCAGGGCGCGCTGACCGATGGCGAACGACGGTTCCGTTCCCACGCCCCACAAGCCGGGTGTCTCCTCACGAACCACGGTGCGGTGCGTGTCGAGAAGTCGGTGAACCGTCGTCCACTGCTGACCGTCGGCGCCGACGTACTGCCGTTCGTCGGTGCACACCGGGCACTCGTTAGGGTCGACGACGTCGAATTGCACTCCACACGTCACGCAGACGGGGAGCGTGGACCGCGAGGACATCAGCGCACGGACGACGGGTTGTTCAGATCCGAGGCGTCGTAGGTGTTGCAGGCTGCGACCTGGCCGGTGCGGTAGCCCGCGCTGAACCATGCCTGACGCTGCTCGGACGACCCGTGGGTCCAGCCCTCGGGGTTCACCCGCCCGGTCGAGGCCTGCTGGATCCTGTCGTCACCGACGGACGACGCCGCCGACAGCGCGTCGGACACGTCCTGCTCCGTCAGCGGTTCGAGGAGCGGTTCGCTCGAGCCGGGAGCGGGCAGGTCGTCCGCGTAGTTGGCCCAGATGCCGGCGTAGCAGTCGGCCTGCAGTTCGGTGCGGACGGCGCCGGACTCGGGACCGTTCGGATCGGCCTGTGCCCGTCCGATGTCGCCGAGTTGGTTCTGGATGTGGTGGCCGAATTCGTGGGCCACCACGTACTCCTGCGCGAGAGGTCCACCGCTGGAGCCGAACTGGTCGACGAGCACCTGGAAGAAGCCGGTGTCGAAGTACGCGGTGGAGTCGGCGGGGCAGTAGAACGGGCCGACGTCGGATGTCGCGTTACCGCAGCCGGTGTCCACCGAGCCGGTGAACACGCGGACCTCCGGCTGCTGGTACGCGACTCCGGTCTGGGTAGCGAGCTCCGCGTCCCACACCTGATCGAGGCTGTTCACCGTCGCGGTGACGCGGCAGTCGACGTTCGCGTTGGCGTCGGTTCCGGTCTCGCAGTTCTCGATGGTTCCGACGCCCTGCTCCGGCGAGGCGGATTCGCCGCCGCCCAGTTGGCCGATCACCGACGAGGGGTCGCCACCGAGCAACAACGTGATGACGACGAGCACGATGCCACCGAGACCACCGCCGACGGCGATTCCCTTTCCTCGGCCCCCGGAGCTTCTCGAGACTCGCGAGGAGTCGATCCGAGCGTTGGGGTCGAACGTCATGGGTCACCACTTTCGTCAGGCGTGTGCGGCACACAGCTTCGCACGGCAGCACTACCCACACATCGCTGTTTCTTACCGGCGTCGGGACGAGCCCGGATGGTCCGTAGGATCACCAGCTGTATTCGTCTACTTCTGGAAGGACTCCTGTGCTGCGCACGCACCTCGCCGGTTCGCTTCGAGCCGAGCACGCGGACCGACACGTCACCCTGACCGGTTGGGTCGCTCGTCGGCGCGATCACGGCGGAGTCATCTTCATCGACCTGCGTGACGCCTCCGGAGTGGTCCAGGCCGTGTTCCGCGACGGTCCGGCGGCCGAGCAGTCGCACCGCCTGCGGTCGGAGTTCTGCGTCAAGATCACCGGCATCGTCGAGCTCCGCCCCGAGGGCAACCAGAACCACGAGATCCAGACGGGCGCCGTCGAGGTGAACGTGACCGAGCTCGAGGTGCTGGGCGAGAGCGCGCCGCTGCCGTTCCAGCTGGACGAGACTCCGGGCGAGGAAGCGCGGCTCAAGTATCGCTACCTGGACCTGCGTCGCGCCGGACCCGGTCACGCGATTCGACTGCGGTCGAAGGTCAACGCCGCGGCACGGTCCGTCCTGGCCCACCACGAGTTCGTCGAGGTCGAGACGCCCACGCTGACACGCTCGACCCCCGAGGGTGCCCGCGACTTCCTGGTGCCCGCGCGACTGCAGCCGGGAAGCTTCTACGCACTCCCGCAGAGCCCGCAGCTGTTCAAGCAGTTGCTGATGGTCGGCGGCATCGAGCGGTACTACCAGATCGCTCGCTGCTACCGCGACGAGGACTTCCGCGCGGACCGTCAGCCCGAGTTCACCCAGCTCGACGTCGAGATGAGCTTCGTGACGCAGGACGACGTCATCGTTCTCGCCGAGGAGATCCTGACGTCGCTGTGGAACCTCATCGGCTACGAGATCACCACCCCGATCCCGCGCATGACCTACGCCGACGCGATGCGGCGATACGGATCCGACAAGCCCGATCTGCGGTTCGGCGTCGAGCTGGTCGAGTGCGCCGAGTACTTCGCAGACACGCCGTTCCGCGTGTTCCAGGCGCCCTACGTGGGCGCCGTGGTGATGCCAGGTGGTGCGTCGCAGCCGCGGCGTCAGCTCGACGCGTGGCAGGACTGGGCGAAGCAGCGCGGCGCCAAGGGCCTCGCGTACGTCCTGATCCAGGAGGACGGGACGCTCGGCGGACCCGTCGCGAAGAACCTGTCGGAATCCGAGCGCGACGGCCTCGCAGCCCACGTCGGCGCGAAGCCCGGCGATTGCGTCTTCTTCGCCGCCGGTCCTGCCAAGGCGCAGCGCGCACTGCTCGGCGCCGCCCGCGGCGAGATCGCGCGCAAGCAGGGCCTCATCGACGAGAACGAGTGGGCCTTCGTCTGGATCGTCGACGCGCCGCTGTTCGAGCCGACGTCCGACGCCACCGCCAGCGGCGACGTCGCAGTCGGCTCGGGATCGTGGACCGCGGTGCACCATGCGTTCACCTCGCCCAAGCCGGAGTCGATGGACACCTTCGACACCGATCCCGGCAACGCTCTGGCCTACGCGTACGACATCGTCTGCAACGGCAACGAGATCGGCGGCGGTTCGATCCGTATCCACCGCAAGGACATCCAGGAGCGCGTCTTCGCGATCATGGGTATCGACGCCGAGCAGGCGCAGGAGAAGTTCGGCTTCCTCCTCGACGCCTTCGCCTTCGGCGCGCCGCCGCACGGCGGAATCGCGTTCGGGTGGGACCGCATCACGGCACTGCTCGCCGGGGTCGACTCCATCCGTGAGGTCATCGCGTTCCCCAAGTCCGGTGGCGGCGTCGACCCGCTGACGGACGCACCGGCACCCATCACCCCGGCGCAGCGCAAGGAGTCCGGCATCGACGCGAAGCCGGTGCCTCGCGGTGGATCGGGCGAGAAGCCCGCGTCGGACACTCCCGCGACCTAGGCTCGAGCCCGGCTCGTCAGGGCCGGGCCGACGCGGTGCGAGGGAGAGTGCATGCAGAACCTTCGGGTGGTCACTCCCGCCGACCGGACGGACGAGGTTCTGCGCGTCCTCGAGGACACCCCGGGCGTCGCGCACATCGTGGTGATGCGCGGCGCCGCGGTGCGGCCCGAAGGCGATGTCGTCGACGCGGTCGTCGTGCGCGAGTGTGCGAACGACGTCCTGTCCGGTCTGCGCTCGCTCGAGTTGACCCACGACGGCGCGGTGACGATGCAACCGGTCGAGACCGTGCTGTCGGACGCCGCTCGGAGCGCCGAGGAGGACGCACCGGGCGACCCGGACGACGCCATCGTGTGGGACGAGCTCATCGGACGCACCCGTGAGGAGTCGTCCTTCACGGTCACGTTCGTCGCGTTCCTCAGCATCGCGTTGCTGCTGGCGGCCATCGGCGTCGTGACGGACTCACCGGTCACGATCGTCGGCGCCATGGTGGTCGGGCCGGAGTTCGGGCCCCTGGCCGCGCTGTCGGTCGGTCTGGTGCGGCGTCAGCGGTCGCTGGTACGGCGGTCGTTGCTGGCCCTGCTCGTCGGTTTCCCGACGGCCATGGTGATCACGACGATCGGCGCCGTCGTCGCGGAGTCGCTGGGGTGGATCGCGCCCGACTCGATCGACGATCTGCAGCAGGTCGACTTCATCTACCAGGTGGGTCCGTTCTCGTTCATCATCGCGTTGCTCGCCGGTGCTGCCGGAATGCTGGCTCTCGTGTCGGCGAAATCCGCGGCGCTGGTGGGAGTGTTCATCTCCGTGACGACGGTCCCCGCTGCGGGTTTCGCCGTCGTCGCCGCCACCGTGGGGTCGTGGCGGATCGCTGCGCTGTCCGCGGGTCAGCTGGGCATCAACCTGGTCGGGATCGTCGTCGCCGCCACGTTCGTCCTGTCACTGCACCGGCGGTCCGCTGCAGGGCGCACCGGAGGGTAAGTTCTGCCGAGTAGCTCGCCGACCCGGCGCGGGTGCCGGCGAGAAGGGGCGTGAGGTGCAGCAGAGGGAGTCGTCCCCGGTGCGCGTGGACCCCCGGCCGCCCGAGAATCCTCTCCTCGCGGCGTATCTCGCCGATCTGCGTCCCGGTGTCTTCGACGAACTCCGGGCCGGGGGCGAGTTCGGTCGACGCTGGTCGGCACTGGCCGAGAGCGGCCGGTTCGACGCTGCCGCCGTCGCCGAGGCCCAACTGCGGGTGGGACGGCTGGTCGACGACTCCGGCATCACCTACAACGACACCGGGGAACTCGGGCGCACCGGATCTCGGTGGGAACTCGACGTCGTCCCGACGGTCGTGTCGGCGGCGGACTGGACTCGACTCGAGGCCGGCATGGTGCAGCGTTCCCGCATCCTCGACGCGGTCCTGACCGACCTCTACGGTGCACGCACGGTGCTCTCGCGCGGTCTGCTGGACCCGGAGATCGTGTTCCGTCACCGTGGGTATCTGCGTGCGGCGCACGGCATCACCATCCCCGGCCCGCATCAACTTTTCTTCCACGCCGCGGACGTCGCGCGCTGCGCGGACGGTGAGTTCCGGGTTCTCTCGGACCGGACCCAGGCACCGTCGGGCGCGGGATACGCGCTGGCCGATCGCTCCATCGTCGCTCGCGCGGTCCCCACCACGTTCGGGAAGATCGCGCCCCTTCCGGCGAGTACGTTCGTCGGCGCCATGCGGGTCGCCCTTGTCGAGGTCGCGCCCGCAGCTGCCGAGAACCCCCTGGTGGTGGTGCTGAGTCCCGGCGTGTGGTCCGAGACGGCGTTCGACCAGGCGCACCTCGCGACGGTGCTCGGCTTCCCGCTGGTCGAGTCGGCCGATCTGGTGGTGCGCGACGGTGCGCTGTGGATGCGCTCGCTCGGGACTCTCCGCCGCGTCGACGTCGTGGTCCGACGTGTCGACGACGACTACGCCGACCCGTTGGATCTGCGTCCCGACTCCCGGCTCGGCGTGGTCGGTCTCCTGGAGGTGGCACGCCGAGGGGCGGTGACCGTCGTCAACACCATCGGCAGCGGAGTGCTGGAGAACGTCGCGTTGCTGGGACGGCTGCCGGCACTGGGTCGCGAACTGCTGGGGGAGGACGCGCTGCTGGACTCCGTTCCGTCGTACTGGGCGGGGGATCGAGTCGGCTTGTCCCACATCATCTCTCGCATCAACTCGCTGGTCGTGACCGCCGTCGGGTCGGACGAGTCGTTCGTGGGGCCCATGCTGACCACGACGGCGCGCGAGGACCTGCTCCGACGTGTGCAGGCCGATCCGGGAGGCTGGGCCGCGCGGGAGATTCCCGACCTCGCCACGTCACCGGTGGGCCCGGTCGGACATCGGCGACACGACGCCGCCGTGTTGCCGGCTGCGGTGGGTATCCGACTGTTCGACGTCGCTCAACGCGTGGGATACACCCCGATGACGGGTGGTCTCGCGCAGGTACTGGTGACCGAGCCCCTCTCCGAACCGATGGCCACCACGGCGGCGAAGGACGTCTGGGTGCTCTCGGAGCGGCGAGCCCCGGCGGAATCCGTTCCGGCGCGCCCGGTCGACGGGATTCCGGATCGGGTGATCGGTACGCGGCGGCTGCGGGTCATCGATTCGGTCAGCACACCTCGCGTCCTGGACGATCTCTACTGGATGGGCCGATACGGCGAGCGTGCGGAAGCCACCGGGCGGTTACTGGTCGCGGCCAGTCGGTGTTTCCGGGAGAACGACGGCGGGGTGGCAGGGGACGACGGATCGGTGGCGTCGGGGATCGTGCTCGGGGCGCTGACCGATGTCACGGCAACCGGACCGGGCTTCCACGACGCACCGACACGCGCTCGGACGCTGGCAGAGTTCCGGTCGCTGACCGTGGACCCGCGGCGGCAGGGCACGCTCGCGCACTCGGTCGCCGCATTGCAGACCTGCGCGCGCGCCGTGCGTGACCAGCTGGGTGAGGACACGTGGGCGGTCTTCAACAGGCTCGACACCGCACTGGCCGAGTGCGCGCAGTCGTCCGCCTCCGACGAGGCCGGCCTGTGGGCGACCCAGAGCCGCGTCGTCGGGTCGATGTCGGCAGTCTCCGGTCTGTCGGCCGAGTCGATGGTCCACGATCCGGGCTGGTTCCTGATGGACACCGGCAAGCGCGTCGAACGCGCGCTGCAGATCACCGCACTGCTGGCGGAGACCGTCGGAACAGCTCGTCCACCCGGCGTCGAGCAGGTCGTCCTTTCGACCGTCCTGGGCGCGGCCGACTCGTCGGTGACGTATCGACGCCGGTACCGAGGCGCGCCGGAGGTGGGGGCCGTCGCCGAACTCGTGTTGTTCGACAGCGGCAACCCGCGGTCGGTGATGTACCAGGTGCAGCGAGCGGCGACGAATCTCGCGGCACTGCCGGGCGCGACCGGGACGTCGAAGACCGACCGGGCGCTCGAACGTATCGTCTCCACCCTCCGACGAGTGGATCCGGCGGACCTCGAGGACGTCGACGCCACGGGCACACGGTCGGAGTTCGACGAGGTCGTCCGCGCTGTCCATGCCGACCTGCTGGATCTCTCGGAAACCATCACCGCCGCCCACCTGACTCTCCCCGGTGGAACTCAGCCGCTGTGGGGTAGCGGCGGCGGGCGGGTGCTCTCGTGACCGCCGCGCCCGATGTGCGCTGGTACGCGATCACCCACCGCACGGAATACGCCTACTCGTCGGTGGTGTCGTCGTCGTACGGCCGGGGCCACATCTTTCCGCGAACGACGGCCGAGCAGCTCTGCCTCGACGCGTCGGTGACGGTGACGCCGACACCGACCGACAGGTCGACCGGTGTCGACCTGTACGGGAACGAGGACCTCTATTTCCACGTCACCACCGATCACGATCATCTGTGCGTGACGGGACGTGCGCTGGTCTGCGTCCGGCCCCCCGATCCGGCCCGGTTGACCACCGCCGGAGCCGTCGGACCGTGGGAGGACGCCCGACCGACCTCGGCCGACGGCGCGCTCGACGTCGACTTCGTCCTCGACCTGGTACCTGCCGAGATCACCGATGAGGTTCGTGCCTATGCGGCGCAGTCGTTGACGCCGGGTCGTCCCCTCGCGGAGGCGGTCTTCGATCTGAACCGTCGGATCCATCGCGACTTCACGTACCTGTCCGGATCGACGACGGTGACCACGACGGTCGCCGACGTCTTCGCGGCCCGGACGGGTGTGTGCCAGGACTTCGCGAGGGTCGCCGCCGCATGCCTGCGCTCGCACGGCCTCGCGGTGCGCTACGTCTCCGGGTACCTCGCGACACAGCCGCCGCCGGGCAAGGAACGCATGATCGGCGTGGACGCCACGCACGCGTGGGCCTCCGTGCGGATGCCGGGCGGGCAGTGGCTGGCGTTCGACCCCACCAACGATCAATGGGTCGACGAGCGCTACGTGACGGTGGCGTGGGGGCGCGATTACGACGACGTGCCGCCGCTGCGCGGAATCATCTACACGGAGTCCTCGAGCAGCAGGATCTCCGTCTCCGTCGACGTGGCGCCGATCTCCGCCGCACGGTGACTCACCTTGCTGTCAGGGTCGTGCGATAGGGTCGAAAAACCGCATGACGAGCCTGTTTCGTCGAACGCGACGTGGGGAACACTGTTCTGCTCTCGCTGTTCGCACCTGATACATCCGGCCCTCGGGCCGGCACGAGTACGGAAACGAGGAAAGACCCTGCTGCTCCTCCTGGACGCGGCCGGGTCGGCACATCGATGACGGCAATGTTGGCAGATCCGGTGACCGAGGCGGTCGCCGCAGCACGTGAACTCCTCACCAGACGCACGGGTGCTTCCGTGACGCTGGTCGATCCGGTCGACCTCGGTGGTAGCGGTCGTACGGTCGTCATCCGCGTTCGCGTCGCCGAGAACCCGTTCCAACTTCCGCGCACGCTGGTGATCAAACAGGTTCGCGACAGTGCGACCGAGTCGGTCACCCGCACCGGCCTGGGCGCCGGCGACGACACGGCCTTCCTCCGCGAAGCGGTGTCGTACCAGTTCGCCACCGCGCTCGCGACGGACACGCGCCCGGGTCCGGCGCTCATCGCGTACGACCTGAAGGAACGACTGCTCGTCCTCAGCGATCTGGGAGATGCTGCGCCGTTCACCAGTCTGATCGCCCATCCCGACCCGGCGTCGGTCACCAATTCCCTGATGGCTCTCGCTCAGGCGCTGGGCCGGATGCACGCCGCCACGTTCGGCCGCGAAGAGGACTTCGGTGCACTGCTCGGCCGTGCGGGCGTCGGGCATACCCGCGACGGCTTGAGCGACCAGGTCGCGGACGCTGTCGCCGACGTTCCGACGATGCTGTCCGCCGACTTGGGCATCGAGGTACCGCCTCGGATCGCCGAGGCGGTCACCCGTGCCGCGAAGCTCTTCGGATCGGGCGGACACCGCGCGTTCAGTCCGTCGGACCTCTGCCCGGACAACATCATCGTCAACGACGAGGGTGTTCGTTTCCTAGACTACGAGTGGGGCGGATTCCGCGACGCCACCCTGGACGTCGCCTACACGCTGATGTCGTATCCCGGATGCCTCTGCCGCCTGGATCTGACGCCCGAGCGGGCCGAGGCCATGGTCGACGCGTGGCGCGCCGAGGTGGTGGGCATCTGGCCGCACCTCTACGACGACGACGTTCTGCACTCCACCCTGCTGGACGCTCAGTTGGTGTGGGCATGGTTGACCACCCACTGGTTCCTCCCGGACGACGACACCCGCAACGCGGCACTGCGTCGGCACCACCTGTCGGTGCCCCGCTCGGTGGCGCTGACCGCGCGCTGGTCGATCCTGTCCGAGTACGCGAGGTTCGTCGGGCACGCGGAGATCGCGGACTTCGCCGGCGCCGTGGTCGGTGGGCTCTCCGCCCGCTGGTCCGACACCACGTCCTGATCGGCGCCATGACCGGCGACGATTCCCTGTTCGGCGACGACTCCGAGTACGACGGAGATGCTGTCGAGTCCCTCGCGCCTCCGGCTCGACGAGCAGGTGGGCCGACCACACCCCTCGCGGTCCGGATGCGACCGCGCACTCTCGACGAGGTCGTGGGTCAGAGCCACCTGCTGACACCCGGCGCTCCGCTGCGCCGCCTGGTCGAGGGCTCCGGGGCCGCGTCGGTCATGCTCTACGGACCGCCGGGGACCGGCAAGACCACGCTCGCGTCGCTGATCTCGGGCGCCACGGGTCGCAAGTTCGAAGCACTGTCGGCATTGTCGGCGGGAGTCAAGGACGTGCGCGCGGTGATCGACCTGGCGCGTCGACGGTTGCTGAACGACGAGCAGACCGTGCTGTTCATCGACGAGGTGCACCGCTTCTCCAAGACCCAGCAGGACGCTCTGCTCGCCGCGGTGGAGAATCGCATCGTGCTCCTCGTCGCGGCGACGACGGAGAACCCGTCGTTCTCGGTGGTGTCTCCGCTGCTGTCCCGATCGTTGGTGCTCCAACTCCGATCCCTGACCGACGACGACATCCGTGAGGTACTCACCCGTGCCCTGGCGGACGAGCGGGGACTCGCAGGCTCGGTGACCGTCACGGACGAGGCGATCGGTCATCTGATCCGGCTCGCCGGTGGCGACGCGCGGCGCGGACTCACGGCACTCGAAGCGGCCACCGACACGGCCGGACCCGGCGGGACCGTGGATCTCGACACGGTCGAGAAGAGCGTCGACCGCGCGGCGGTGCGCTACGACCGGGACGGTGACCAGCACTACGACGTCATCAGCGCGTTCATCAAATCCATCCGAGGCTCGGACGTCGACGCGGCGATGCACTACCTGGCGCGGATGATCACCGCGGGGGAGGACCCGCGGTTCATCGCGCGGCGCCTGGTGGTGCACGCGAGCGAGGACATCGGTATGGCCGACCCGACGGCACTCCTGGCCGCCACCGCCGCGGCGCAGGCGGTGCAGATGATCGGCATGCCCGAGGCACGTCTCGCCCTCGCGCAGGCGACGATCCATCTGGCCACCGCCCCCAAGTCCGGTGCGGTCACCTCCGCGCTGTCCGCAGCGATGGCCGACATCGCTGCTGGGAAAGCCGGTGCGGTGCCGCCGCATCTGCGCGACGGCCACTACGCGGGTGCCGCGGCGCTGGGCAGTGCCGTCGGATACAAGTTCCCGCACGACGATCCCGGTGGCGTCCTGACGCAGCAATATCCGCCGGACGAGTTGGTGGGCACCGACTACTACCGTCCGACGACGCACGGAGCCGAGCGCGAGCTCGAGACGCGGCTGGGCAAACTGCGTCGGATCGTGCGCGGTCGACCGTCGGGTTCCTGACGAGGCGTACCTGATCGCACGTCGCCCGCGCGATAGGGTGCATCCGTGCAGACACACGAGATCCGCCGTCGTTTCCTCGACCATTTCGAGAAGCTGGGACACACCCCCGTGCCCAGTGCTTCCCTGGTTCTCGACGACCCGAATCTGCTGTTCATCAATGCCGGCATGGTCCAGTTCGTGCCCTACTTCCTCGGCCAGCGCACGCCGCCGTTCTCCCGCGCGACGAGCGTCCAGAAGTGTGTGCGGACCGGCGACATCGAGAACGTCGGCGTGACGACGCGTCACAACACGTTCTTCCAGATGGCCGGCAACTTCTCGTTCGGTGACTACTTCAAGCGCGAGGTCATCGGCTTCGCCTGGACGCTGCTCACCTCCTCCGTGGAGGACGGCGGATACGGCTTCGACCCCGAACGCATCTGGGCCACTGCGTATCTCGACGACGACGAGGCGATTGAGATCTGGAAGGACGTCGCCGGACTGCCGGAGGAGCGGATCCAGCGGCGCGGCATGGCGGACAACTACTGGTCGATGGGAATCCCCGGCCCGTGCGGCCCCTGCTCGGAGATCTACTACGACCGCGGACCCGAATTCGGCAAGGAGGGTGGCCCCGAGGCGGACGAGGACCGCTACATCGAGATCTGGAATCTCGTCTTCATGCAGAACGAGCGCGGACAGGGGACGAGCAAGGACGACTTCGAGATCCTCGGACCGCTGCCGCGCAAGAACATCGACACCGGTATGGGTGTCGAGCGCGTGGCGTTCCTGCTGCAGGACGTCGACAACGTCTACGAAACCGACCTCGTGCGGCCCGTCATCACCGAGGCGGAAGCGCTGTCCGGGCGTCGATACGGAGAGAACCACGAGGCGGACGTCCGGTTCCGCGTGATCGCCGACCACGCCCGCACCGCCGTCATGCTCATCGCCGACGGCGTCACTCCCGGTAACGACGGCCGCGGCTACGTGCTGCGCCGACTGCTGCGGCGCATCGTCCGCAGCGCACGGTTGCTGGGCGCGGAGGACCCGTCGATGGCGCGGTTCGTCACCGTCGTCCGGGACACGATGGCCGAGTCCTACCCGGAACTCGTCGCCGACTTCGACCGCATCGAGTCCGTCGCGGTGGGCGAGGAGCGGGCATTCCTGTCGACTCTGAGCTCGGGATCGCGACTGTTCGAGAACGCCGCTCAGGCCGTCACGGCGTCGGGTGGCACCAGGATCGGCGGCGACGAGGCCTTCGTCCTGCACGACACCTACGGATTCCCCATCGACCTCACGCTGGAGATGGCGTCGGAAGCCGGCCTCGAGGTGGACGAGGCCGGGTTCCGCACGCTCATGGCGGAGCAGCGCAACCGCGCGAAGGCGGACGCCCAGGCGCGCAAGCACGCACACACCGACCTGTCGGTGTACAAGGAATTCGTCGACCGCGGCCCCACGGAGTTCACCGGCTTCGACGAACTCGACTCCGAGGCAACGATTCTCGCGATCATCTCCGGGGGAGTCCGGGTGCCGACCGCGGCAGCGGGGGAGAAGGTCGAGGTCATCCTGGATCGCAGTCCGCTGTACGCGGAGTCGGGTGGCCAGCTCGCGGACATCGGAACCCTCACCGCGCCCGGCGTTTCCGTCACCGTCGGCGACGTGCAGAAGATCGCGAAGTCCGTCTGGGTGCACAAGGTGACCGTCGACGAGGGTCAGCTCACCGAGGGTGACGTCGTCGTCGCGCACGTCGACCAGCAGTGGCGCCGCGGTGCAACCCAGGGGCACTCCGGAACGCACATGGTGCACGGCGCGCTCCGACAGATCCTCGGGCCCAACGCGGTTCAGGCCGGATCGCTCAACAAGCCGGGCTACCTGCGGTTCGACTTCACCTACCAGGGCGCACTGTCGGAGTCGCAGCGCAGCGACATCGAGGCCGTCACCAACGACGCCGTCGGTGCGGACTTCGCGGTGAACACCTTCGTCACCGACCTCGACGACGCCAAGGCCATGGGCGCGATGGCGCTCTTCGGGGAGAACTACGGCGACGAGGTACGCGTCGTGGAGATCGGCGGACCGTTCTCGATGGAACTGTGCGGCGGTACCCACGTGCAGCACTCGTCGCAGATCGGCCCGGTCACGATCCTCGGTGAATCGTCCGTCGGATCCGGTGTGCGTCGGGTCGAGGCCTTCGTCGGCCTCGACTCCTACAAGTACCTGGCCAAGGAACGTGCGCTTCTCGCCGGCATCGCCTCGTCCCTCAAGGTGCCCACCGAGGAGGTGCCCGCCCGCATCGAGACACTCGTCGAACGACTTCGTGTCGCCGAGAAGGAGCTCGACGCGACCCGCGCGGCCGCGGTCCTGTCCTCGGCCGGTTCCTTCGTCGACAAGGCCCGCCGCATCGGCTCCGTGCTGGTCGTCGCGGAACCCGCGCCCGCCGGCGTGAGTGCCGCCGATCTGCGCACCCTCGTCGGTGACGTCCGTGGGCGTTTCGGAACGCAACCGGCGCTGGTCGCGCTGTTCGGGGACACCGACGGCAAGGTTCCGTTCGTCGTCTCGGCGACCAAGGCGGCTCAGGAACTCGGCATCGAGGCCGGGAAGTTGGTGGCTGCCTTCGGGCCCAGCATCGGTGGGCGCGGAGGTGGCAAAGCGGACACCGCGCAGGGCGCAGGGTCGGACGCGTCGGGCATCCCCGCGGCGATCGAGGCACTGACGGCCCGGGTCACCGAGATCGCCGGGGACTCCTGACGGTGACGGGTGACGAACCCGACCGCCCCGGCGCGGACGACCCCGGTCGCGGCCGTCGATTGGCGGTCGACGTGGGGTCCGTCCGAGTAGGTGTCGCGTCCTGCGACCCCGACGGAACCATGGCGACCCCCGTCGAGACCGTGGCTCGCTCGTCGAAGACGCACTCCGATTCCGACGACGTGCAGCGCATCGTGGCGTTGGCCGAGGAGTACGAGGCCGTCGAGATCATCGTCGGGCTGCCGCGGACGCTGCGCGGCGAACGGGGGGCCGCAGCGAAGCTGGCCGTCCGATTTGCCCGAGTCCTGCAGCGTGCGCTGCCGTCGGTGCCGGTGCGCCTGTCCGACGAACGTTTGACTACCGTGAGTGCCGCGCGTGGTCTCCGTGACAGCGGAGTCCGCGCAAAGGACCAACGGTCGATGATCGACCAGGCGGCGGCAGTCGCGATCCTGCAAGGATGGCTCGACGAACGTCGTCGTGTTCTGACGCAGGCGCGGAACGACGACGGTGTGAACGAGGGAGGGGCAACGGTGCCCGAGCAACGCAGCAGTGGTCCGGAGTCGACGCAGTGAGCGATCACGATCGCCCGCATCGTCGTGGACGGCGAGACGAGTGGGACACCGATCAGCTCGATCTCCCGGTGGACGATCTCCGACGCACGCCGCTCGGCGAGGCGGGTCGCGGCCGCGCAGGCTCGGGGCGCGCGCGTCCCAGCCGCGTAGCCGAGGCGGGCGGCGGCAGTCGC
>NZ_JXQS01000031.1:0-62260 GCF_000834565.1 Rhodococcus sp. MEB064 | reverse complement strand
CAACGCTCTTCCGAAGAAGGCTGCCGGCGCTCCGATGATGGTCCTGGTGGGATCGCGGGACAACCTGATACTTCCGCAGTGGACCGAAGCTGCCGCCAGAGCGGCGTGCGCGCTGGGCGACACCATCGACTTCCGCGTCCGCGCGGACCAGGGCCACGCCGACTCCGCCGCGAACATCGAGGGCATCGACTGGGTCACCCAGCGCTTCCTCGGGGACGCACCGACGAACACGTGTGACCAACTGCCGTGACCGCCACGACGGCAGTGGTGCTGATCGCCATGGCGGCCCTGGTTGCCGGGGCCGTCGTCGTCATCACCCGCCGGGGTACGAGGCCCCTGACCACGCCCACAGAACGTGCCGTGCACGCTGCTCTGCACACCGCGTCGCTGGCCGCGCGCCCACTCCGTCGCGGTCTCGACGAGGCGTCGGCCACCGAGGCGGCGCCTCACCTGCGCACCCTCACCGGCGCCCGGGCGGTCATCATCGCCGGTCCCGACGGAACGATGCTGGGACACGACGGCCCGGTCGAGGGACTCGAGTCGACGTTCCTCGACACCGCCAGGCGAGCCGTCGACAGCGAACGGCGAGTCCTCGTCCGCACCACCACCGCACCGGGCGGATCGCTCGTCGTGCAACCGGTCCTGACGCCGGGCGCCGGGGTGGTCTGCGTACTGGGCGTGGTGACACTCGACGAGCCCGGGCCCGGGCTGCTCGGCGCATGCACCGAGGTGGCCCGCTACGTGGGCGAGCAGGTCGAACTCGCCGAGCTCGACGCCAGCCGCGCCCGACTCGACCGTGCGGAGGTGCGTGCTCTGCGCGCACAGATCAGCCCCCACTTCATCTACAACGCGCTGACCACGGTCGCGTCGTTCGTCCGCACCGATCCGGACCGTGCGCGCGAGCTGGTCCTGGAGTTCGCCGACTTCACGCGGTACTCGTTCCGGTCGGCCGGTGAGTACACGGTCCTGTCGGACGAACTGCGGAACATCGACCGGTACCTGACGCTCGAACGCGCACGGTTCGGCGACTCTCTCGAGGTCACCGTGCAGATCGCGCCCGAAGTCCTGGGGGTGATCCTGCCGTTCCTCGCTCTGCAACCACTGGTGGAGAACGCGGTGCGCCACGGTGTCGCCGGGCGAGGTCGCGGACGCATCACGATCGTCGCCGCTGACGCCGGTACGGATGCCGCGATCAGCGTCGAGGACGACGGGGTCGGCATGGATCCGGAGCTGCTCCGCACCGGTGACCTGGGGTCCGAGGACGGCGTGCACGTGGGGTTGTCGAACGTCGACGACCGGTTGCGCGCCGCGTTCGGCAACGACTACGGGCTGGTGGTCGAGACAGCGCCCGACTCGGGTACGAAAGTCAGCATGAGGATTCCCAAGTTCCGCTCGGGGATCAGGGCGTGAGCGCGCTCGCTGTTCTGCTGTCGAGCTTCTTGGCGGCGGTGTTGCTGTCGCAGTCCGGTGGGCTCGACATCACGGGCGACTCGTCGGGCGTCGGGGTGCTGCTCGCCAGCGGGGGCGGCGTTCTCGCGGCGGCCGTGATCGCCGGGTCCCTGGTGGCGATGTTCGCGCGGGGACGGGTCGTCGTGGCCACGCTCGTGGCCATGTCGGCGGCCACGGCCGGCCTGTCGGCGGTCCTGCTCGCACAGTCTTCGTACGAGTACGTCGCGGTCGTCGCGGGCAGCATTCTGCTGGGATGCGCTGCGGTGCTGTCAGTCTCACTCTCCGGTGTGCGATGGCAGCCGATGTTCGTGGCGGGGTTCTTGGTCGGCCTGCTCACTGCCGGCGCGTGGGACGCACTCGAGACCGATGTGCCGGAGCGGTACACCGACTACCTCACCGAGGCGGAGCGCAGCACCCCTGTCATCGTGCCCGTGCTGGCGGCGCTCACTGTCCTGATCGTCGTGGGGTCGTGTCGACGACCTTTCGCGGCCGTTCCACCCGCCGAGCGCTCGGGCCGACTTCTGCTCGCTGTGCTGATGATACCGCTGTGCGGTCTGCTGACCCACTGGTTGTTCCTTCGCCAGCTGTACGACTCGAGCGGGGGCACGAACGGCATCTACTATTTCGGGATCCTCGCCGTGCCGGTGCTCCTCGTCGCAGCAGCTCTCATGCCGGGTCGTACCGGAGCCCCGGTACTCGCCGGGACCGCGGTGTTGGCTGCCACGTCCACGTCGTCGGGCATCGGCCTCGACGTGGGCAGCCCGGCGTGGACGTACGGATTCATCCTCGGGAGTGTCATCGCGGTGGCCGTCGGAGTCGGCCTCGGGGTGCGCTGGAAGCGGCCGATCACGGGTATCGCAGTCCTCGCCGTCGTCTGCGTGACCGCGCTACTGGACCGCCCGCCGCTGGACAACATCGCTTTCGCCGCGAGCCTGGCCGTGCTCCCTGCTGCCGCAGCGTACGTCTTCACCGCGATCACACCGACGATGGCGTCCTCGTCGACCGTCGGCCTGGCGGTCCCGGTCGCCATCACGGTTCCGATGATCGTCACCTATGGATGGACCGCCTACACGCCGCTGACCGAGGTCGACACCGCGACGTTCTCACCGACCGCGGATCTTTGGGTCTCGACGGGAGTGGCCGTCGGCTCGGTGATACTCGCCGGGATCGGACTGGGGCTTGTGCTGCGGCGCCCTACCTGAGCTGCTTAATCCCCGGTTGCCTACGAGGTCACCGTTACTGGTCCCGACGGCGACCGGACGCTCGAGTACGCCGTAGAAGCACACTGCCCCACCAGCGGTCAGGGGTCGCGTATATTTCTCGAGAGCTGACCCACGCATCCGACATCGTCGCCGCCAACGGAAGTGATCATGCCCGAGGACCAGAACGCAGACGTGCCACCGAATCACCTGTCGATCGACCCACGCAGCGCTTTCTACGATGAAGAGGTGTTGCGCCGGGACGTGGGTATTCGCTTCAACGGCGTCGAGAAGAAAAGTGTTCGCGAGTACAACGTGACTGATGGTTGGGTCCGTGTCGAAGTCCCGACCGCGAAGGATCGCTACGGAAATCCGATGCTCGTCAAGCTCAAGGGCACCGTCGAACCATATTTCCGCGGCGCGAAATAGCGGACGTCGGCAACCGACGGCTGTCCACGTTCGCTGACTCGGTGTAACCGCATCCGCGCTCGGCGTCGCCGTGGCACGATCGTCTTACTGTGACAGAGCAAACCGGACTGCGCCTGCTGGCCGTCGACGACGAGAGACCCGCGCTCGACGAGCTCATGTTCCTGCTGCGCGAACACCCAGCCGTCGGAACGGTCGAGGGTGCTTCGGATGCCACCACCGCGCTGCGCATCCTGCGGGACTCACCGATGGACGGAGTGTTCCTCGACATCGACATGCCCGGTCTCGACGGCATGGAACTGGCCGGGGTGCTGAGCAACTTCGCGTCACCGCCCGCGGTCGTCTTCGTCACCGCCCACGACGACCGGGCCGTCGCCGCGTTCGAGATCGGCGCGGTCGACTACCTCCTCAAGCCGCTGCGCGACGACAGGCTCGCCGCGGCCGTGCGACGCGTCGTCGACAAGCGATCGGGTGCCGCTCCGAGCACGTCCGCCCGAATGGACCAGGACGACGTGATCCCGGTCGAACTCGGGGGGATCACGACGATGGTTCCGCGGTCGACGGTGCTGTGGGTCGAGGCCGAGGGCGACTACGCCCGTCTGCACACCGCCACCGGGACGCACCTGGTGCGTATCGCGTTGTCCACACTCGAGGCCCGATGGGCCGATCACGGCTTCCTGCGCGTGCATCGCTCGTTCCTGGTCTCGGTCGCGCAGGTCGGCGGCACCCGTACGGTCGGATCCGGGCTGGTGGTGGTGCTACGCGGCGCGCCCGGTTCGGCGCCCGTCGAGCTGCCGGTGAGTCGGCGCCACACGCGGGAGCTGCGGGACCGCCTCGTCCGGGGACCGCGGGCGGCCCTGGCCGGGCAGCAGCGTTCCTGACATGGCCGGTCGGGAGAAGGTCGTGCTGGCGCAGCGCCGGGGAGCGCGGATCGTGCGCACCCGCGTGGAGGTGCAGGAGCAGACCGAGGTCGGCGAGGCCATGATCAACGGTCTGGTCCGCACTCAGCTCGCACTGGCTCTGCGGACCGCGGCCGTCGTCGTCCTGCTCCTCGGCATCGTCCCGGTGGTGTGGGTACTAGCCCCCGCTGCCGGAGCGGTCCAGGTTCTGGGAATCGGTCTGCCCTGGTGGCTGCTCGCGGTCGGGTCCTATCCGCTGCTGCTCGTCGCCGGGTACAGGTTCGTACGGTCGGCGGAGCGCAACGAGCAGGAATTCACGGAGTTGGTCGAGGACTGATGCTGTCCATCCCGACCCTGCTGGCCGTCGTGGCCTCCGCGGTGGCCACGGTCGCGGTGGGTGCGTACGGAGTCCGGTTGGCGCGCACCACCTCCGACTTCCTGGTGGCGTCCCGCAGCGTCGGGCCGCGATGGAACGCGGCTGCGGTATCGGGTGAATACCTGTCCGCCGCATCCTTTCTGGGAGTCGCCGGACTGATCGCGAAGTACGGTGCCGATGCGCTGTGGTACCCGGTGGGGTTCACGGCCGGCTACCTCGGGCTGCTGCTGTTCGTCTCCGCGCCGCTACGCCGGTCCGGTGCCTACACCGTGCCGGACTTCGCCGAGTTCCGGCTGGGATCACCGCGTCTGCGCACGCTGGCCATGCTCGTCGTCGCCGGAGTCTGCGCGCTGTACCTCGTGCCGCAACTCCAGGGCGCCGGTCTCACGCTCAACATCCTGCTGGGAGTGCCGAGTTGGGCCGGCGCCGCGATCATCGGCGTCATCGTCATCCTGAACGTGGTGGGCGGCGGCATGCGGTCCATCACGTTCGTCCAGGCCTTCCAGTACTGGCTCAAGCTGACGGCAGTGGCGGTGCCCGCCCTGGTTCTGGCCGTGCACTTCGTCCAGGACCCTCGCGAGATGGGCACTCCCGCACCGCCCTCCGTCGACACCGCGACCACGGTCGACATCAGTACCGACGTCGTCGTGCAGGTGCAGGAAGCTCTTCCCGTCGTGGTGCGGGGCACTGTCGACGGCGCTCGTGTGGACGGGCCGACGACGCTCGCCGCCGGCGATCACACACTGCTGTCCGGCACGGTGCTCGAACTCGACGCGGGATCACCCGTCCCCGTCGTCGCGGGCGCCCCCGTCGAGGGGTCCGACTGGATGGCTCCCGGCAACGGGTTCGGGGGTCCCTACCCGCTGTACCAGGTGTATTCGCTGATCCTGGCCACGTTCCTCGGGACGATGGGACTCCCGCACGTGCTGGTGCGGTTCTACACCAACCCGGACGGGCCGGCGGCGCGATGGACGGCACTGACGGTGGTGGGACTGCTGTCGGTCTTCTACCTCTTCCCGACGGTGCTCGGGGTCTTCGCCCGGCTGTACGTGCCGCAGCTGCTGATCACCGGCGCCTCGGATGCCGCGGTGCTGCTGCTGCCGTCCGCCGCCATCGACGGTGTGCCCGGACACCTCCTCGCGGCACTCGTCGCCGCGGGTGCCATGGCGGCCTTCCTGTCCACGTCGTCCGGACTGCTGGTCACGATCGCGGGAGTGCTCAGCACCGACATTCTCCGCGGCCGGGTGCGCGACTTCCGTATCGCCGCGGTCGTCGCAGGAACCGGGCCGCTGCTGCTGTCCGTGGGCCTGGTGACCCTCGATCTCTCGCGCACGGTCGGCCTGGTGTTCGCCGTCGCCGCGTCGACCCTGTGTCCGCTGCTGGTGCTCGGTATCTGGTGGCGTGGGCTCACGGCTGCCGGCGCCGCGGCCGGCCTTATCGTCGGGGGAGCGGTGTCCACCGGCGCCGCCTCCGTCGCGGTGCTCGGAGGCGCCTCGGAGGACTGGCTGGGCGGATGGGTGGCCGCGATCGTCGGCTACCCGGCTGCGGTGAGCGTGCCGCTCGCGTTCGCCGTCATGGTGGCGGTCTCGTGGGCCACGCGCTCGTCCGTCCCGGTGGACATCGGCCGCATCATGTCGGCCATGCACGCACCCGAACGTCTCGGGCTGGGTGTGGAGCGGCTGCGCAAGCAGTAACCGTTCGTCCCACTCCGCCGACCGTTCGGCGCACGGGCGCGCTGCTCGGCGTGTGATCGACGCCACGTACTATCCGTGTGATCGCGGTCTCATTACCGTCATCGGCGTATCTCCCGACACGTAGGAGCACCCGTGACCACCGCACAACCCACCCCGCCGGGCACACCACCCGCCGCCCGCACGCCCTCTCCTCAGGACTTCGTCGAGATG
Organism: Rhodococcus sp. MEB064; assembly: GCF_000834565.1. Classification (NCBI taxonomy): domain Bacteria; kingdom Bacillati; phylum Actinomycetota; class Actinomycetes; order Mycobacteriales; family Nocardiaceae; genus Rhodococcus; species Rhodococcus sp. MEB064. The sequence continues at coordinate 56,007 of NZ_JXQS01000031.1, read as the reverse complement.
CAGGCCTCCCCGGAGTTCCAGCAACTCAAGAAGCGCCTGCGCGGCTTCGTCTTCCCCATGGCAGCCTTCTTCCTCATCTGGTACGCGGTGTACGTGCTGCTCGGGGCCTACGCCCACGACTTCATGGCCACCACCGTGTTCGGCAACATCAACGTCGGCCTGCTGCTCGGGCTCGCCCAGTTCGTCACGACGTTCGCGATCACCGGTATCTACGTGAAGTTCGCCAACCGTGAGCTCGACCCCCGCGCCGCGAAGATTCGCGAAGAACTCGAAGGACCCCTGACATGAGCTTCCTCGCGCAAGCCGCCCAGGCCGAGACCGTCGGCAGCCCTCTGATCAACATCTCGATCTTCGGCGTCTTCGTCCTGGTGACGATGGCCGTGGTGATCAAGGCCAGCAAGAAGAACGCCACCTCGGCGGAGTTCTTCACCGCAGGTGGCGGGTTCTCCGGCCCGCAGAACGGTGTCGCCATCGCCGGCGACTACCTCTCGGCAGCAAGCTTCCTCGGCATCGCCGGAGCAATCGCCGTCTACGGCTACGACGGCTTCCTCTACTCCATCGGCTTCCTGGTGGCGTGGCTCGTCGCGCTCCTGCTGGTCGCCGAGATGCTCAGGAACACCGGCAAGTTCACGATGGCCGACGTGCTGAGCTTCCGTCTCAAGCAGGGCCCGGTCCGCACCGCGGCCGCACTGTCGACCCTCACCGTGTCGTTCTTCTACCTGCTGGCGCAGATGGCCGGCGCCGGCGGCCTCGTCGCTCTGCTGCTCGACATCTCCGACCGCACCGGTCAGTCCATCGTCATCGCCGTCGTCGGCATCCTGATGATCGTCTACGTCCTCGTCGGCGGCATGAAGGGCACCACCTGGGTGCAGATCATCAAGGCTGCACTTCTCATTGTCGGTGCCGCCCTGATGACCGTTCTGGTGCTGGCCAAGTTCGGCTTCAACCTGTCCGAGATCCTCGGCAGCGCGCAGTCGATGGTCAGTGACTCCGCTGCGGAAACCGTTGCAGCACGCGATGTCCTGGCTCCCGGCGCCCAGTACGGCGGCTCGGCCACCTCGCAGCTGAACTTCGTCTCGCTCGGTATCGCCCTGGTGCTCGGTACGGCCGGTCTCCCGCACGTGCTGATGCGCTTCTACACCGTCCCCACCGCCAAGGAAGCTCGTCGAAGCGTCGTGTGGGCCATCGCCCTCATCGGTGCCTTCTACCTCTTCACCCTGGTGCTCGGATACGGCGCAGCGGCCATCGTCGGCCCGGACCGCATCCTCGCCGCGGCCGGTGGACAGAACTCCGCCGCACCGCTTCTCGCGTTCGAACTCGGCGGCGTGATCCTGCTGGGCATCATCTCGGCAGTGGCGTTCGCGACCATCCTCGCGGTCGTCGCGGGTCTGACGATCACCGCCTCGGCGTCGTTCGCCCACGACATCTACGCCAGCGTGATCAAGAAGGGCGAGGTGGACGACAAGAAGCAGGTCCAGGTCTCCCGGATCACCGCGGTCGTCATCGGTGTCCTCGCCATCGGCGGCGGCATCCTGGCCAACGGCCAGAACATCGCGTTCCTCGTCGCCCTGGCCTTCGCTGTGGCGGCAGCCGCGAACCTGCCGACCATCCTGTACTCGCTGTTCTGGCGTCGCTTCACCACGCGCGGTGCGCTGTGGAGCATGTACGGCGGACTGGGTTCGACGATCCTGCTCATCATCTTCTCCCCGGCCGTGTCCGGCTCGGCGACGTCGATGATCAAGGGCTCGGACTTCGCATGGTTCCCGCTGTCCAACCCCGGCATCGTCTCGATCCCGCTCGCCTTCATCCTGGGCATCGTCGGAACGTTGACGTCGAAGGACAACGAGAGCACCGACAAGGCGGCCGAGATGGAGGTGCGGTCCATGACGGGCGTCGGCGCCGAGAAGGCATCCGCTCACTGACATCTCGACCACAGTCCGATCGCGATGCGGGCCACTACGAGCACACCCACCGGCTAGTCTGACGCGGTGGCGAAACTCGAAGTGGTCCGCATCGTTCCTCTGTCCGCGGAGGTGGCCTGGAACGGCGCGTCCGACCTGACGCGATACGAGGAGTGGCTCAGCATCCACGACGGGTGGCGCGGCGAATTGCCCGAGCAGCTGACCGAGGGCACGCAGATGGCGTCCGTCGTGTCGGTCAAGGGGATGCGCAACCGCGTCCAGTGGACCGTCAAGAAGTACTCCCCGCCCCGCGAGCTCGAGCTGAAGGGCTCCGGCAAGGGCGGCGTGAAGGTGTCGCTCAAGCTGTCGGTCACGGAGAAGTCCGACGGCAGCGAGCTGAAGATGACCATCGACCTCGGCGGCGCGCCGCTGTTCGGTCCCGTCGGATCCGGTGTGGCCCGGGCACTCAAGGGTGACATCGAGAAGTCGGTCGACACGTTCGTCACCGTCTTCGCCTGAGCCTCAGGACAGGACGACGCCCGTCGCACACGCGGCGATCACCAGGACGAGGGCGACGGCGTCGGACACACCCGGCCGCCGCCGACCCGACGTGATGCTGCCGCTGCCACCCCGGACGGCGATGGCCTCGCCCATGTCCGCCGACCGGCGGATCGCGACCGACATGATGGCCGCCATGATGTCGACCAGGAACGTGTCCTGCGTCTTCCCGCTGCGCGTGGTCTTGCGGGGGCGCAGGCGTCGTGCGGCCACCAACGTGTAGACGTCGTCGACGAGCATCGGCAGTGCGCGCAGCAGCAGGGCCATCGACACGGCCCACTCGTCCACGGGCGCACCGACTCTGCGCAGGGGTGAGAGCAGCGTGGCGATGGCCGGCGCGATGTCGGCCATCGCCGTCGTCCACGCCACGGTCAATGTCGCCCACAGCAGGACGACTCCGAACAGGATGCCGCGGAAGTAGACCCACACGGCGTCCGTTCCCACCACCAGGTTGACTGCCGCGCCGAACGCGACCAGACCCCACAGCCACCACGGCGGCACCGGAACGGCGAACACGGGCACGCGGGTGACCAGTGCGGCGAGCAGCAGCACCGTCGACACGGCGGCGAGCATCGCCCACGTCGGGTACACCACCAACGATCCGCCGAGCAGCGTCACCGCTACGAGTTTCGTTCCGGCCCAGAGCTTGTGGACGGGGCTCACGGTCGGGAGTTCGCGGAGCAGCGTGCCTCTCATCGGATCACTCCGGCAGCCGACTCGACCTGCAGGGTGCCGTGGTCGAGAGTCACGGTGCGCGAGCGTACGGACGCGAGGGTGTCGACGTCGTGCGAGATGATCACCAGCGTCAGTCCTGTTCGTCGAAGATGCGCGAGCAGCGCCGTGATCTCGCGGCGCCCCGGCGGATCGAGCCCGGCCAGCGGTTCGTCGAGCACCAGGATCTCGGGCTTGCCCACCAGAAGTCCGGCCAAGGCGACTCGGCGCATCTGTCCGCCGCTCAGCTCGTCGATGCGTGCACCGGCGAGACGTCGATCCAATCCCACCTGGTCGAGCACTCGACTGACGTCGATGGTGCCCACATCGCTACCGCCGGCAGCCTCGATGTCCTCGGACACCGTGCGACGCTGCAATTGGAGACGAGCGTGCTGGAACGACAGGGCGACGGTGCCGATCGACGACGAGGTGGACTTGCCGGCCAGCTCGCACGTGCCCTCGGTCGGTGATGTCAGACCCGCCATGATCCAGGCGAGGGTCGACTTCCCCGAGCCGTTCCCGCCGATGACCAGCAGCCCCTCGCCGCGATGCACTGTCAGGTCCACGTTCTGCAGCGCCCGCGTCGCCCACGGGCCGCGGCGGTTGTAGACGTGTCCCACGCCGCGCAAGACCAGCTGCGGCGGTCCCGGAGCAGGAAACGGCGCGGTCCCGGCGAACGGCGCCGACGACATCCAGGTGGGGTCGTGCATGACGCGTCGGCCGCGGTGCAGCCGAACCACGTCGTCGGCGAGGGCGGCCTCGGTGGCCCGGTGCGTGATCAGCACGACGGCCATCGCGTGACGACGCGGAAGTGCGGCCAACAGCTCGACCAGCTCCCGTTGTCCCTGCGGGTCGATCATCGCGGTGGCCTCGTCGGCGACCAGCAGCTTCGGCTCACGTGCCAATGCGGCGGCGACGGCGAGTCGTTGCAGTTCCCCGCCGGACAGACTTCCGGTGTCCCGCAGGCCGTATTCGGCGAGTCCCACCTCGGTCAGCAGTTCCTCCACCCGCTCGGGAGTCGGACGGGACGACGTCGGCAGTCCCCAGACGACGTCGTCGGCCACGCGCGTTCCCAGGATCTGGGCTTCGGGGTGCTGCAGGATCATGGCCGTCCCGCCGACCAGCCCGAGTCCGGTGCGCCCGTACCGCTCGACCTGGCCGCCCGTCGGTTCGGCGCCCACGAGGATGCGGGCGAGAGTGGACTTGCCGGACCCGTTGGCGCCGACGACGGCCACGAAGCGGCCCGGTACGACCGTCAGATCCAGTGGCCCCAGGGCGTCGTCCTGCGCGCCGCGATAGCGGAACGTCACGCCGGTCAGGCGGACCGGAACAGGCTGCGGCGCAGTGGTATCGATGTCGACGACATCCGGAAGCTCGCCGCGGGTCTCGAGTTGGCCGAGCCTGGTGAGGGTGGCGCGCAGCACCCACCACGCGACGACGCCGCTCACGGCCGTCGAGATCATGCCCGAGACGAACACGAGAATCCACCAGTACCCCAGCGCGAACGACACGTAGTCGGCCACCGCGGTGGCCACGTCCTCGGCGGGGGCGAATGTGCCGACGATGTCCGCGCTTCCTCGGATCGAGTTCTCCAGGACGGCAAGGAACAGTTCGCGGAGACCGCTGAGAAGCAGCAACATCAGGACGGACAGCCCACCGACGACGGCCCCGGCGACCAGGGACAGAGTCAGCACGGAACCGAAGCCCCGGCCCCGCCGCACGCTGACCCCCACGATGCCCGCGAGGACAGTGGACACCGTCATGGTGAGCGCCGTGCCGAACCCGCCTGCGACGAAGGACACGAGAACGCCCGCCGTCCCGGCGACGGCCAGGGCACGGATCCGGTGCCGCTGTGCCACGACGGCAAGGGGAACGATCGCCACGATCTGCAGGGCCCCGGCGACAGGGATCAGCGAACCGATCACCGAGAACGCGACAGCGAGAGCCGTCATCACCGATCCGGTCGCCATTTCGTCCGGGTGTAGCGTGCTCCTACCGCGACCTGTGGCCGTTCTGCCTCTCACTCCTCGAGTGTGCCACCGGTGTGTCCGGTTCGTGTTCGCCGAAAGAGAGCTTCATGACGTTCGAGCCCGTCGTCGCGGCGCGTCCGCGGCGGACCCACCGCGCGTGGATCGTCGCTGCGGTGGCATTTCTGGCGCTGCTGGGTGCGGCCGGATTCCGCGCTGCTCCGTCCGTCCTGATGGTCCCCATCACCGACGAGTTCGGCTGGTCGCGCAGCGTGCTGTCCGCCGCGGTGGGCATCAACTTGTTGTTGTTCGGGCTCACCGCGCCGTTCGCCGCGGCGTTGATGGACCGCTTCGGCATCCGCACCGTGACATCCGTCGCACTGACCGTCGTAGCTCTGGGCAGCGCTCTCAGCGTCTTCGTCACGTCGCCGTGGCAGATCCTGCTCACATGGGGTCTGCTCATCGGCCTCGGGACGGGATCGATGGCCTTGGTGTTCGCGGCGATGGTGACCGACCGGTGGTTCACTCGCCGACGCGGACTGGTCTCGGGCATCCTCACGGCAGGATCCGCGACCGGGCAGCTGATCTTCCTGCCCGTCGTGGCCGTGTTGGCCGAGAACTCGGGGTGGCGTACGGCGTCACTCGTCGTCGCTGCGGGCGCGCTGGTCGTCGTCCCGTTCGTGCTGCTCTTCCTGCGGGACTCCCCGGCGGAGGTGGGGGAGCTGCCGTACGGAGCGACCGAAGCCCCCACGCCCGTGGTCGTGACCGGCAATCCGGCCGTGCGTGCTCTGAAGGCGTTGAGAGATGCGTCGTCGGTCCGTACGTTCTGGGCGCTGATGGTGGGGTTCGCGATCTGCGGCGCGACCACCAACGGCCTCGTGGGAGTGCACTTCATTCCGTCCGCCCACGATCACGGAATGCCGCAGACGACGGCGGCAGGGTTGCTGGCCGTGGTGGGAATCTTCGACATCGTGGGCACCATCGGATCGGGATGGCTCACCGATCGGGTCGATCCACGGGTGCTGCTCGGCGCGTACTACGCGTTCCGAGGAGTGGCGCTGTTGTTCCTGCCTGCGCTGCTCTCCGACGCCTTGCACCCGTCGATCGTGGTGTTCATCGTCATCTACGGACTGGATTGGGTCGCGACGGTTCCCCCGACGATCGCCCTGTGCCGCGAGGTGTTCGGCACGCAGGGACCGCTGGTGTTCGGGTGGGTGTTCGCATCCCACCAGGTCGGTGCCGGCATCGCGTCCGTCGTGGCAGGCATGGTGCGCGATGCCACCGGTGAATACACCGCCGCCTGGTTCGGCGCAGCTGGTCTCTGCGTCGTGGCGGCGGTGCTCAGCGTCGGTATCGCTCGGCGATCAGCCCCGGTAACCGGCTGATTCGCTGCGCGCGGTCTGCGGGCGGCGACGACGGCCGGAGCTCGCGGTGGAGTTGCCTGCGTGTCCGCCGCGGGTGGAGCGTCCGCGACCGGGCTGCCCCTGCTTCGGAGCCGGTGCGGTTTCCTTCGGTACGGGCTTGACGTACGCCGCCACCGCGCCGACCAGGTCCTGCACGGCGGGGGAGTCGACGGTGACACGCTGCGGTGCCGCATCGATCTTGGCCTTGCGCATCAGGACCGCCAGGTCGCGACGCTGCTCGGGCAGAACGACGGTGACGACGTCACCGGCGCTGCCTGCGCGAGCGGTACGGCCACTGCGGTGCAGGTACGCCTTGTGCTCGGCCGGCGGATCGACGTGGACGACCAGCTCGACGTTGTCGACGTGCACGCCGCGGGCTGCGACGTCCGTGGCGACGAGGACGCGTGCGTCGCCGGTCGAGAACGCGGCGAGGTTGCGGTCACGAGCAGCCTGCGACAGGTTGCCGTGCAGGTCGACCGACGGGATACCGGCTTCGGTCAGCTGACGAGCCAGCTTGCGCGCCTGGTGCTTGGTGCGCATGAACAGGATGCGGCGGCCTTCGCCGGACGCGAGGCGCTGGACGAGGGCCTTCTTGCCGTCGACACCGCCCACCTCGAAGATGTGGTGCGTCATCGCGGCAACGGGCGAGTTCTCCTCGTCCACCGAGTGCTGCACCGGGTCGGTCAGGAACTGCTTGACCAGCTTGTCGACGCCGTTGTCCAGCGTCGCGGAGAACAGCATGCGCTGACCGTGGGACGGGGTGGCCTTCATGATGCGCGTGACGCCGGGAAGGAATCCCAGGTCCGCCATGTGATCGGCCTCGTCGAGGACGGTGATCTCGATGTCGTCGAGTGTCACCAGACGCTGCTTCATCAGGTCCTCGAGGCGACCGGGGCAGGCGACGACGATGTCGACGCCGCGGTTCAGCGCCGTGACCTGACGGGCCTGCGAGACGCCACCGAAGATGGTGGTGACACGGAGGTTCGTCGCCATGGTGAGCGGCTCGAGCGCTGCAGCGATCTGAGTCGCGAGCTCACGCGTCGGAGCGAGGACGAGTCCACGCGGACGGTTGGGCTTGCGGACACCCGAGAACGTGTCGCCGAGACGCGACACCATGGGGATGGAGAACGCGAGAGTCTTTCCGCTGCCGGTCTTTCCGCGACCGAGAACGTCGCGACCCTTCAGCGTGTCGGGAAGTGTGTCGGCCTGGATGGGGAACGGTGACGCGATGCCGGCACCCGTGAGAGCGCGGACGATCCGGTCACTGACGCCGAGGTCGGCGAAGGAGAGAGAAGTCATGAAGAGTTCGAGTGCCTTTCGGGCATCTGAGCACTCCGATTGCGGAGCGCAGAATGGCGAGACTGCCGGTGGGCAGTTCCGATCGCCGTAAGAAAAATTCGTGCTGATTCCACGACGTACGCCGCGCATCGAGGCGCAGCAGCGAGACCCAGTGTAGCCGGTCGGTGGGTGTGACCGTGGTCTCGCAGTGTTCGCGGCTTGTGCTGTGGGGTGGAGTGGTTGTGGCGGAACAGGATCGGCGTGGTTGGGGTGTGTGTGCACACCCCTAGTGGTCGCTTCGTGCTGCGAATGTTGCGCTGGTTCGCGTGTGTACACCCCTTCTGGTGAGCGCACACCCCCATCCGCTGGCTGTAGGGGGTGTGCGCTTCGTGCAACCGGTGTGCGCTTCGGCCGACGGGCCCCATGTGCGGCCGGCGCTGCGCTGGTTCGCGTGTGCACACCCCCTCTGGTGAGCGAACACTCTTACCCGCTGGCTGCAATGGGCGTGCCGCGACGCCGGTGCCGCCATGTGCGGCGCTGGTTGGCGTGCGCACACCCCATCTGGTGAGCGCGCACCCTCATCCGCAGGCTGTAGGGGGTGTGCACTTCACGGAATTGGTGTGCGCTCCTGCCAATTCGCCACGAGGGCTGCCGGTGCTGCGCTGGTTCGTGTGTGCACACCCGTTCTGGTGAGCGCACACCCTTACCCGCTGGCTGCAGTGGGCGTGCCGCGACGCCGGTGCTGTCGTGTGCCGCGCTGCATCGCATTTGCACACCCCCTCTGGTGAGCGCACACCCCTACCCGCCGGCTGCAACGGGTGTGCACTTCACAGAACCCGTGTGCGCTCCGGCCGCCGGGGTCAGCCCGCGTAGGCCGCGCTTTGCGTGCGCACCAGATCGACCAGCGTCTGCTGGGGGATCGTGAGGTCGAGCAGATGCAGCCCCCATGTCGCGTTCGGCAACGTGGGAAGTGCTGCGGCGGAACCACCTTCGACCATCAGCACGTTGTCCACGTCGCACTGCGCGGTGAGGTCCGGCAGCGGGCCGGCAACCGGCGTCCGGGCGTTCGCGCCGAGCGATGCCGGGTTCGTGCAGAGAACATCGTCGCCGCCGTACCGGGAATCGGCCGGAGGAGTGCGGGAGAACGTGGAGTAGGCGACGACGCACCCCGTCTGGCTCGGGTCGGTGCACGGAACGACGGTGGTGAAGTCGGACTGCCTCAGTGTCACGCCCGGGATGATCGCGGAAACCAGCTTCGCCCGCGACGCCGGGTCGTTCTCGATGCGGTTCTGCAGGAGATTCTTCAGCATCCGCGATCCCTGGGAGTGCCCGAGCAGCACGATTCCGCGGTTCGAGTCGCGCTGCGCCAGGAAATCCGTCCAGGCCGCATCGATGTCGACGTATGCCGCGGCGAGTGCCGCATCGCGAGCCGGACCGTCCGCAGTGGCCAAGCTCAGGAGAGTTGCCTGCCGGTAGACGGGTGCCCAGACGTTGCATACGGAGTCGAAGGGTCGGGCCTGCGCAGAGGCGGCGAACATGAGCTCGGGCGACGAATCGAGATTCGCGGACTGCGCCGGTTGCAGCGATGCCGTCGGATAGACGTAGAAACAGTCGGCGGGCGCGTCGGTTCCGCCGCCGCACGGGTCGGTGGGTGCACCGGGGCGGCACAGCCACGTGGTGGACGGTGCGGCGGAGGCCGGTCCTGCCGCCACGAAGAGGGAGCCCAGTAGGGCGGCGACGAGGAGGAGGGCGCGCATCATGGTGGGAACTGTATTCGGCGAAGGGTGCCCTCGGCAGGATTCGAACCTGCGACCTACCCTTTAGGAGAGGGTTGCTCTATCCCCTGAGCTACGAGGGCCGACCCGGCGAGTACCGGCTGACGCACAGCACTCTACCGGGTCCACATGACTGTCAGGCGCTCGGCGAGATCGCTTCCAACTTGCGGGCGACCAGAGCGGCCTGCAGATGGCGCATTCCCGACGGCCGGGTGGGGTCGAAGCCGGTGAGGTGCGCGATCCGCTTGAGGCGGTAGTCGACGGTGTTGGTGTGCAGGTGCAGCTGACGCGCCGACCGCTGGCGGTTCAGATCGTGGTTGATGTGGATCTCGAGAGTTTCGAGCAGCTCGGGCGAGTTGTCCAGCGGGATCAGGACGCGCGAGAGGTAGGCGCGGCCGGGGCCGGGACGCGTGAGCTGGTACTCGAGCACCAGATCCGTCATGCGGTAGACGCCGGCGGGGCGGCGCAGCTGCTGAGCGAGGTCGAGAAGCTCGTGCACCTGGTCGGAGGCGGAGGGAACATCGTTGACCGAGCTGGTGGCGACGGTGGCGGTGACGGCGGTCTCGGCGGCGGCGGACATCCGCTCGACCAGGGTGGCCACCCATTCGTCGTCACGTTCACCGGGAACGAGGATGGTGCCGCCCTCGGCGGACAGCATCGACAGCGGGGATCGGTCGCACACGATGGCGAGCTCGGCTTGCACGCGACGAAGCTTGCGGCGAGCGGTGACGGCGCGGGGGAGCGCCGGGTTGCTCTCGTCGGGGTGAGCGGCTATGGAGACGGCGAGCACGGTGAAGGAGTCGGCGAGTTCGATGCCGGACTGCCGGGCCACCGACCGGGCGTTGTGTCCACTCAGAAGCGCGGTGACGACGGTGTGCGCGGCGGTGTGGTGCTCGCTGGCCACCGCCTGCAGCTCGTCGACGTAGCTGGACGACGCTGCTGTCGAGATGCGCTCGGACAGACCGACGAAGGCCTTGGCGACCTTGGTGAGGTGCGCGGCCCCGCCACTGGATGCGCGCTCGGACACCAGGTCCCAGCCCATCTGGATGCCCTCGTGGTAGACGCCGAGAACAGCGCGGAGCGGCACGCCCTCGCGCGCCCACTGTGCTGCACGGCCGCCGAGCTCGGCGATGTCGGCGTCGGATGCCGTGGTGGAGTCGCCTCCGACACCGACCGCCATCGACAGGCAGGTGACGGTCAATTCGGTGACGTCGGACCGTAGGCTGGCACTCAGCGAAGATGTCCGTGAAGCCGGCCCGACGGTCCGTCGTGCGACGTTCTCGAGATCTCGTGCGGACCCGGCGGGACGCCCGGCCACCAAGAGTCCGCTGGTGCTCTTCTCCATCGCAGCAGCCTGGGACGGCTGCGTGTTCTCGACACTCACGTGCTTGTTCCTTCCGGTCGGCGATCCGTTGGCCACATCGTGACGTATGTCGGTTTCTCTCGCACATACCTGCTGGAGAGGCTCATCACTCGCGCAAAACGGGGCGTAAGTACAGATTGTAGGGCAATAAAAGTTTATATGTGTAGTTTCATGCCGCGATTCGGGACACTGCTGTGATCGGATCCAGAGCCTTCGGGGGGCTCCTGCGAATGTTCCCAACATCGGCGCAAGGGTGGGTCGCTGCTCGCCGGACGGTCCTAGCGTCGGTGAGCGACGTCCGGCCAGGGCGTCCGATAGTCACGAAACATCAAGGTTCACGGGGGTAACTCATGCCACAGGCGTTGTCTCAGATCGAGTTGTTGCGCGAGCTGCAGCCGGTAGCGGAAGCCAATCTCGAACGTCACCTCGACCTCGCGAAACCGTGGAATCCTCACGATTACATCCCGTGGAGCGACGGCAAGAACTTCGCCATGCTCGGGGGTCAGGACTGGTCACCGGAGCAGTCCACCCTGTCCAAGGTGGCCAAGGCCGCCATGGTGACCAACCTCCTCACCGAGGACAACCTGCCGTCGTACCACCGCGGGCTCGCGGAGAACTTCTCGATGGACGGTGCCTGGGGAACGTGGGTCGGCCGGTGGACCGCCGAGGAGAACCGACACGGTATCGCGATGCGCGACTACCTCGTCGTCACCCGGAGCGTCGACCCCGTCGCGCTCGAGCAGGCCCGCATGGAACACATGACGGTCGGCATCGACTCGCCGATGGAGGGGGCCAACCTCCTGCACGGCGTCGCGTACGTGACCTTCCAGGAGTTGGCGACGCGCGTGTCGCACCGCAACACCGGCAAGGCCTGCAACGACCCCATCGCCGACGCGCTGTTGGCGCGTATCGCCGCGGACGAGAACCTGCACATGATCTTCTACCGGAACATGTGCTCGGCCGCGATCGACCTGGCGCCGGATCAGACGATGAAGGCCATCGCCGACGTCGTCATGAACTTCCAGATGCCCGGACTGAACCAACCCGATTTCCGACGCAATGCGGTGCTGATCGCCAAGTACGGCATCTACGACCTGCGTCAGCATCTGGACGAGGTCATCATGCCGATCCTGCGCAAGTGGAACATCTTCGAGCGCACCGACTTCGGCGCCGAGGGAGAAAAGCTGCGCGAACTGGTGGCCGACTACCTCGGCGACCTCGAGAAGCAGGCCGTGCGCTTCGAGGAATCCCGCGACCGCGCACTCGCACGTGAGCGTGAACGCGGAGAGGTCCTCAGCGTCTGAGGCTCACATCGCGACGGTGAGCAGAAAGGCGACGTCCTCGACGGCCTCCACACTGTGGCGGGCGTCGGGGACGACCAGGAGGTCACCCGCGGAGCCCTTCCAGCTGCGGTCACCGCTGACGAGCTGGAGCTGACCGCTGAGGACCAGCACCGTCGACTCGCCGTTGAGGTCGTGCTCGGCGAGGGAATTGCCGGCGGCCAGCCCCACGACGGTCTGGCGCAGGCTTCGCTGGTGCCCGCCGTAGACGGTGTGAGAGCTGCGTCCGCTGGACGCGGTCTTCGCCAACTTCAGCTGTTGCCGGGCGAGAGCTGTCAGCGATTTCTTGTCCATGGTGCTGGATTATCCGGCACGAGGACGGTGCTGCGCGGGTGATTCAGCGGGTGTACGTCACGAATCGGTAGCGGATTCCTGTGGATTCGCTGATCTGCCACGCTCCGTCCGACCGGACGAACTCGGGGGGAACCTCCGGTGCGCGGGTGTGGCCGCCGTCCACCTCGAGGTCGATCTCGGTCACCTCGACGATGTCGGCGACGGGAAGAGCCAGCCGATACACGTCGGCACCGCCGATGATCCAGGTGTCGGAGCCGTCCGCCGACAGGGCGTCCTGCACCGAGGCGACGCGAACGGCGCCGTCGGCCGACCACGACGGGTCCCGGCTCAGCACGATGTTCTCGCGTCCCGGCAAGGGGCGGAACCGGGCCGGAAGCGAATCCCACGTCCGCCGACCCATCACGACGCGACCGGTGCCCGTGACCTCGCGGAAGTGCGCCATGTCCTCGGGCACACGCCACGGGATCGTGCCGTCCTTACCGATGACGCCGCCGTGCGCCTGCGCCCACACCATGCCGACGGTCATACGGCGACGGGCGCCTTGATCGCCGGATGATGCTGGTAGTCGACGATCTCGATGTCCTCGAAGGTGTAGTCGAAGATCGACTCGCGCGGTGCGAGCCGCAGTGTGGGGGCGGGGAACGCCTCTCGCGTCAACTGCTCGCGAACTTGGTCGACGTGGTTGTCGTAGATGTGGCAGTCGCCGCCGGTCCACACGAAGTCGCCGACCTCGAGGCCCGTCTGCGCCGCCACCATGTGCGTCAGCAACGCGTAGCTCGCGATGTTGAACGGCACGCCGAGGAACATGTCGGCGCTGCGCTGGTACAGCTGGCACGAGAGCTTGCCGTCGGCGACGTAGAACTGGAAGAAGGCGTGGCACGGAGCCAGCGCCATGTCCGGGATCTCGGCGACGTTCCACGCCGAGACGATCATCCGCCGCGAATCGGGGTCGCGCCTGATGGTGTCGATGACCTGCGAGATCTGGTCGATGTGGTCGCCCGACGGTGTGGGCCACGATCGCCACTGCACGCCGTAGACCGGGCCGAGATCGCCTTCCTCGTCCGCCCACTCGTCCCAGATGGTGACGCCGTTCTCGCGGAGGTATGCCACGTTGGACTCGCCGCGCAGGAACCACAGCAACTCGTGCACGATCGATTTCAGGTGCACACGCTTGGTGGTGACCAGCGGAAATCCCTCGGACAGATCGAAGCGCATCTGATGTCCGAACAGGCTGGTGGTGCCGGTCCCGGTGCGGTCGGATTTGGCGGTGCCCTCCGCGAGCACGCGGCGGAGCAGATCCTCGTAGGGCGTCGCGACCATGGCTACACCTTAGGCTCAGCCACATGAAGACCATGCACGTGATCGGTATCGGCGCGGGTGATCCCGACCAGGTGACCGTCGCGGCGATCAAGGTGATGAACACCGTCGACGTCTTCTTCGTCATCGACAAGGGGGCGCAGAAGCAGGAGCTCGTCGACATCCGCACCCGTATTCTCGCCGAGCACGTCACGCGTGAGCATCGGATCGTCGAGTTCACCGATCCGCCGCGCGACCGCACCCCCGCCGACTACGACGGCGCCGTGGACACCTGGCACGACCTGCGCGCGCGGATGCTGGCGGACCTGATCGCGGCGGAGTCGGCCGACTCGGTGGGAGCGATGCTGGTGTGGGGCGACCCGTCGCTCTACGACAGCACCCTGCGCGTCGTCGAACGGGTCCGCGCGGTCCTGGACGAGCCGTTCGAGGTGTCCGTCGTTCCGGGCGTGACCAGCCCGTCCGCGCTCGCCGCCGCGCACCGCATCGTGCTGAACAGGATCGGCGAGCCGGTGCTGACCACCACGGGTCGCCAGCTGCGCGAGTCCGGCCTTCCCGACGGAGTCGGCGCGGCCGTGGTGATGCTCGACTCCGACTGCAGCTTCCGGTCTCTGCCCGGCTGGCACGTCTGGTGGGGCGCGAACCTGGGGACGCCCGACGAGGTGATCCTGGCAGGCCCCGTCGACGAGGTGAGCGACGAGATCGTGGAGCGACGAGCGGCCCTCCGAGAACGCGCCGGGTGGGTGATGGACACCTATCTCGTCCATCGGCCGTGACTTCCGATTAGGCTCGAGGAGTGCCGGAATTACCCGAGGTCGAGGCTCTCGCGGGCTTCCTGCGTGAGCATGCGCTGGGAGCGGTGATCGGACGTATCGACGTCGCCGCGCTGAGTGTGCTGAAAACGTTCGATCCGCCGGTGACGGACATGCAGGGCAAGGACATCACCGCGGCCGCCCGATTCGGCAAGCACCTCGGCATCGAAGCCGGTGGGCTCTGGCTGATCACTCACCTCTCCCGCGGCGGATGGCTGCGCTGGGCCGACAAACCGTCGTCGGCACCCCCGAAGCCGGGCAAAGGTCCGCTCGCACTCCGTGTCCACCTGTTCACGCCCGAAGGACTCACGCCGGCGTTCGACCTCACCGAGGCCGGCACACGCAAACGGCTCGCGGTGTGGGTCGTGCGGGACCCGCAGGACGTTCCCGGCATCGCCCGTCTGGGCCCCGATGCGCTCGCCGTGACGGAGCCGGAATTCGCAGAGATACTCTCGCGCAGGAGCTCTCGGCTCAAGACAGCGTTGGTGGACCAGCAGCTGCTCGCCGGTATCGGCAACGCCTACAGCGACGAGATCCTGCACACCGCGAAACTCTCACCGTTCGCCACCACCGCCTCGCTCACCCCTGAGTCTGTGACCATGCTGTGGAACACCATGCGCACCGTGCTTCTCGACGCCGTCGCCAGGTCCGAGGGCCAGGATGCGGCACGTCTGAAGGGCGAGAAGCGGTCCGGCATGCGGGTGCATGCTCGCACCGGCATGCCGTGCCCCGTCTGCGGCGACACGGTGCGCGAGGTGTCGTACGTCGATCGGTCGTTCCAGTACTGCCCGACGTGTCAGACCGGCGGCCGCATCCTCGCCGACCGCCGGCTGTCACGCCTGGTGAAGTAGCTACCGCTCCGTGCCGGTGCGGAAGTCCTGCGACGACTCCGCCGACGGGGCGTCGTAGCCGGTGTACCCGTCCCAGGCAGCGCGGCGTGCGCCGAGCGGGTCGTTTTCCATACGGGTCGTGGCGTCGAAGATGCGCGTCGCCCGGGTCGGAAGTTCGTACCGGCCCCAGTCCGACTCCGGCGCACCGGTTGTGGCGAAGGCCAGCCACTGGCGCTGAACCTCGTCCGTGACCCTGGCCGCGCCGCCTCGGTCCCCCAGGAGGGAGAAGAACTTGCCGACCCGCGAGCGGTAGACACCGAAGACGGCGAACAGTTCCGAGCCGTGCGTGGCGTAGAGCTTCAGCAGGTCGAACAGGCGCGGGGAGTAGTCGTATCGGTAGACGTACGTGGGTGCGTACTCGGTGTGCGCGTCCGCGATCTCGAGGGACGGCCGCCAGAATGTGAAGTCCCCGCCGAAGTCGATGGCGGACAGGCCCTTCGGGTATCCCGGGTACTGCGCGAGAATGCGGTCCTTGGCCGACGGGTCGGTGTCCGCGAACAGACGGTCGATGCGCGCGGCGTCGGTCGGCAGCGCGTCGAGCCACTTGGGGAACAAGGTGCCCTCGTGTTCGTTGCTGCCGATGATCATCGGCACGGCCTGCGCGGCGCCGGAGCGGTACGCCTCGAGCGGTGCCTCGGGCACCAGGTCGCCGTCGACGCTCGGTCCGAACGGAATCAGCCCCGGTGTCTCTCGCAAGACCTTGCCGCCCAACCGTTTCGCGGCTTTCAGCAGTGCCCCGGTGTCGGCGGTCGCCAGGGTGTCGGCGGCGGTCGCCGGGGTCGCGCCGAGGAGGCGGACGAACTCCGCGCCCCACGTCGCACTCCGATCCGACGTCGCGACCATGCCGGGTGCCGAACTCTGGGAGATGGCGCGGTGGAACAGTCCCGTCGTCGCGGGAATCGAGGTCAGCGTGGTGACCGCGTTACCGCCGGCCGACTCGCCGAAGATGGTGACGTTGTCGGGATCCCCGCCGAACGCGGCGATGTTGCGCTGGACCCACTGCAGTGCCGCGATCTGGTCCCGCAGGCCGAGGTTGCTGTCGAACGTCCGCTCCGGCGTCGAGAACTGACGGAAGTCCAGGTATCCGAGTGCTCCGAGCCGGTAGTTGAGCGAGACGTAGACGATGTCGCCGCGTCGCACGAGGGAGGTGCCCGAGTACATGGACGTCGCCGACGTCCCGAGTGTGTAGGCGCCACCGTGGATGAACACCATGACCGCGCGCGGAGTCGCGGACGGTGTGGCCGGTGCGCACACGTTCAGCGTCAGGCAGTCCTCGCTGCTGGCCTGTCCGCGCACCGGTCCGATGGGGGAGCGCGCCGTGTCCTGGACGGCGGCGTCACCCCACGAGGTGGCATCGCGGACGCCTTCCCACGGTGACAGCGGCTGCGGCGCGCGCAGACGCAACGGCCCGACCGGCGGCTGCGCGTACGGGATGCCCCGCCATTGCGCGATGCCCCGCCGGACGAATCCGCGGACCCGCCCGTCGGACGTCGTGATCTCGGTATCGGTGTTCTGTTCTCCCTGCCCCATGCGGAAGGACTATACGGACGGTCCATTAGCCTCGACGGCACAATGACCTTCACCTATCCCATCGAGATAGTGCAGCTTCTCGTGTCGCCGTCACATGCATATTTCGGTCGTAGCAAGGACGGCCCCGCCGACGTATCCACGCGGATGCCGTCGTCCGTCGACGTGGTGACCGGAAAGGGCATCCGGGGCGACCGGTTCTTCGGCGTGAAGGCGCACACCGAGGCGGCGATCACGTTCCTCGCCGCCGAGGCCTGGGACGCGGCGCTGCACCAGGCGGTCGATGACGGTGATCCCTGGGACGGGGACATCTCGGTCGCGCGTCGCAACGTCGTCGTCCGGGGTCTCGAACTCGACCCGCTCCGCGGCGAGGAGTTCGTCATCGACACCGGGGACGGGCCGGTGCTGCTGCGCGGTGGGCGGCCCGCCCATCCGTGCGCGTGGATGGACCGCATGGTCGTCGACGGTATGCGGAAGGCTCTGATCGGCCGCGGCGGTCTACGGACCGAACCGGTCAGTTCCGGGACGCTGCGCGTCGGCACCGGTGTCGTGATCTCACCGGTGCCTCTCGACGCGTCGCGTGCCGCGGACTCCGTGCGGCGTGCCCAACCGATTCGTGACTAGTCCCTGGCAGCCTCGAGCAGACGCAGCCACACCTCGCTCATCGTCGGATACGACGGGACCGCGTGCCACAGGGTGTCGAGCGGGACGGCCCCGACCACCGCGATGGTTGCCGCGTGCAGTAGTTCCGACACACCCTGTCCGACGAGGGTGAATCCGACGATCACGTTCCGTGACGTGTCGAGCACCATCGAGGCACGCCCGGCGAAGTCGTCCTGACGCAACGAGCTGCCGGCGACCGCGATGTCCATCGCGACGACGCGAACGGCGATCTTCGCGGCTCGTGCCTGCTTCTCGGTCAGTCCGACCGACGCCACCTCGGGTGTCGTGAACACGACCTGCGGCACCTGACCGTGGTCGGCGAGGGCGAGGAACCGGGTGCCGTCCAACGGTCGTCCCTCGGCGCGCGCCGCGATGACGTCGCCGCAGATGCGGCCCTGGTACTTGCCCATGTGGGTCAGCAGAGCGCGTCCGTTGACGTCGCCGACGGCGTACAGCCACTCGTCGACCGCGCTCAGGTGGTCGTCGACGGTGATGGATTCACCGGGTGTCGGTCCGCCCGGCAGGATGTCCAGTCCCAGGTCTCTCGTCGCGGGACGACGACCGGCGGCGACCAGGATCTCGTCCACCTCGAGGGTGTCGTCACCGACGGTCACCGAGGCCGGACCCCCGTGGATACGGCCGTATCCGGTATCGCTCGCATCGGGTCGCGACACCGTGGACACCTGCGATTCGAACAGGATGCGCGCACCCGCGGCGGTCAGGGCGTCGGCGACCGCCGTGCCGGCGAACGGCTCCGACCCGGCGAGCAGGGACGTGCCGCGGACGATCATGGTCACCTGGGCCCCGAGCGCGAGCAGCCAGGTCGTGGCCTCGCACGCGACGACGCCGCCGCCGATGACGATGATCCGTTCCGGAACCTCGTGCAGATTGGTCGCATCGCGAGACGTCCACGGAAGGGCTTCGCGCAGTCCGGGAATGGGCGGCACGGTCGCCGTCGTACCCGTCGCCACGACCACCGCGTGACGGGCACGCAGAGTCCGGTCGCCCACGCTCACCTGCTTCTCGCCGGACAGTCGGCCGTGGCCACGCACGACGTCGATCCCGGCGGTCTCGGCCCAGTGCGCCTGCGAGGAGTCGTCCAGAGAGTGGGTGTAGCTCTCCCGTCGCGCGAGGACGGCATCGACGTCGAGTGAGGAATCGCCGACGAGTTCGCGGACACCCGGCATCGACCGAGCCTGGTTCAGGACCGATCCCGGCAGCAGCAGCGCCTTGCTGGGCATGCACGCCCAGTACGAACACTCCCCGCCGATCAGTTCGTGCTCGACGATCACCGCTGTGCGATCGCTTCCCTGGATGGCGTACTGCGCGGCGTTCTCGCCGACGGGACCGCCCCCGATGACGATGACGTCGTACTCGTCGATGTTCGGATGGGTCACTGTTCCTCCGGGATTAGGGTGTGCGGAATGGGGAGACAGAAGATCGTGATCACCGGGGCGAGTTCCGGTCTCGGCGAGGAGATGGCGCGCCGGTTCGCCGCCCTGGGCCGCGACGTCGGGTTGTGCGCGCGCCGGACGGACAGGTTGGAGAGCTTGCGCGCCGAACTGGTCGCCGCCAACCCGGGCATCGTGGTGGCCGTGGCAGCCATGGACGTGACCGACCACGAGTCGGTGGTGGACGGCATCGCATCGCTCCGCGCGGACCTCGGCGGCATCGACCGCGTCGTCGTCAACGCCGGTCTGGGTAAGGGGGCCACGTTGGGCACGGGCCGCGCCGACGCCAACCTCGAGACGGCCCGCACGAACTTCGTCGGCGTGGTCTCGCAGATCGAGGCGGCGCTGGCGGTGTTCCGGGAGCAGAACGCCGGCCACCTGGTGCTGGTCTCCTCGATCAGCGCGGGCCGCGGACTGCCCGGGTCCAAGGCCGTGTACGCCGCGTCGAAAGCCGGGGTGTCCTCACTGGGAGAAGCCCTGGCGGCGGAACTGCGCCCCACACCCATCGCCGTCACCACCCTGCTCCCCGGATACGTGGCCACCGACATGTCCTCCCGCGCGGGTGACACCGGCTCGCTGATGTCGTCTCTCGACGACGGAGTGTCGGCGATGGTGTCGGCGATCGAGAAGGAAGTGACTCGATCGGCGCTCCCCGGCGCCAGGTGGAAAGCCATCGACATGGTGCTGCGCTTCCTGCCGCGGAGACTGACCGACCGCCTCGTCTGAGCTACTGGAGGTAGTTCTCGACCTGGTTCACCGGCTGCGCCTCGGCGTCGTCGGGGGACAGGCCCGCATCGCGCTTCGCGCGACGCTGACGCAGCAGATCCCAGCACTGGTCGAGTGCCTTCTCGAGCTGATCGAGTTGCGCGCGTTCCTCGCTGGGATCGATCTCGCCGGCTTCGGTGCGCGAGCGCAACTCGTGCTCCGTGTCCACCAGGGACTTGATACGTGCGTAGATGTCGGACTCGCTCATCGCGGTGTTCCCTTCGACGGTCGTGCTGATGCAGATCTTCACGGTACTCACCAGAAGTCGGGTTCGAGCGAGTGCCGCGACAATGCGGCGGTCATCTGCTCGCGTATCTCGTCCCGGGTATGAGCGGCCGCGGGGTCCGTGACGACGAGGGACAGGGTGTACACCTCGCCGACTCGGCACAGGTATGCGGAGAGCACGGTCGGCGACGCCGCGGCCTGCTCGTGCCGCAGACCCGGATGGATCGCGCGTGTGGCGACGCGCAGCGCGCGGCGGCCGCCGATGGTGCGGACGGCGTCGGGAAGCGGTCCGATGTTGGAGCACAACGCATCTCGCAGACCCGTCGACGGGGCGAGGACCGCGGCCGCACGCTCGGGGATCACGTGCAGCAACTCGTCGGGGAACCCTGCGGGCCCGGTCAGCGGGCTTCGGTACGCCGTCTTCGCGAGTGCTCTGATGTCGGCGAGGGAGGACTCCGGACCGATATGGACCGCGGTCACCGACAGGGCGTTCGCGCCCCCGGTCGGTACCTTCATCGGCACTCCGAGCAGAACGGTCTCGGCCCCGCACGGTGTCCGGACCGCAGCTACGATCGCCGCGACCACCGACAGGAACAGAACGTTCGGAGTCCCCTGACCGGCCGCGGCTACTCGGTCCCACTGCGCTGCCGGGACATCGGCCGTGACGGACACCTGTTCCCAGGCCGCGGGGCGCACGGCGGTGGTCGTCGTCGGTGTCCTGGATGCCCGCAGATAACCACGGAGCTCGGTGCGCCGGGAACGGCTGTACACCAACGCGGACAGGGCGAGGGTCGTCCGCCCGACGACCGTCGACACCGTCGAGACCGCATCGGCCAGATCGCTCGACCGGTCGTCCTCGACGACGTCCGAGTCGGCGCCCGACACCGCTGCTGCCGCTGCGTCGATCAGTCCACGCGCATCGGCGATGACGTGCGAGCACACGATCGACACGGCCGTGCCGGATCCGTACGGTGCCGCGCTCAGCCGCCAGCCCGGCCCGTACTCCGGATCGAGTGGGATGTCCGCGCACGAGTCCGCCCACGACAACGGGTCGTCGGTGCGCTCGGACCAGGTCACTCCGGGGCGTACGGTGGCCCGGACCCATCGCCGGCGCGCACCGGGAATCGTCGGCGAGACGATCCTCAGGCCCAGCGGACCCGATGCCACCCTGCGGTCGACCAGATCGAGGGCGTCTTCGCTCACGGGTTCCTCGGTGATCCAGATGCCCTGCATGGCAACGGGAATGCCGAAACCACGGTGGGTGCGAAGGAAGATCTCGTCGACGACGGACAACCTCGTCACTCGCGCGGCGCCCCGTGACGGCCTGCGCCGGCCGCGAACTGGCGGGCTCCGTCGAGCGCCTCGACCACCGATGCCGCACCGTGGCGGAACTCGTTGGCCATGGCCGCTCGGTGTTCGAGGCCTTCCTGCTCGAGGGCGGAGAGTCGGTCACCGCGCATGCAGGCCTGTGGGAACGTCGACAGTGTCGCGGCGAGTTCCTCGGCCGCCTCCCGGCATGTGCCCGACGGCACCACCCGGTTGGCCAACCCCATCGACAGGGCTTCCTGCGCGTCCACCGCTCGGCCGGTCAGGATCATGTCCATCGCCCGCGAACTTCCGACGGCGCGTGGCAACCGCACGGTCCCGCCGTCGATGAGCGGCACACCCCACCGGCGACAGAACACTCCGAACACCGCGTCGTCGTCCGCGACTCGAAGGTCGCACCACAGCGCGAGTTCGAGACCACCGGCGACGGCGTGACCGGACACGGCCGCGATGACCGGCTTGGACAGCTCCATCCGCGTCGGGCCCATCGGACCGTCCCCGTGTTCGGTGGCGACGTTCGACCGCTCGGTGCCCAGTGCCTTCAGATCGGCTCCGGCGCAGAAGGTGCCGCCGTCGCCCCACAGCACGGCCACCGACGCGCTCGGATCGGCGTCGAAGTCCTCGAATGCCTCGACAAGCGCTGCTGCCGTCGGGCCGTCGACGGCGTTGCGCGCCTCGGGTCGGTGGAGGATCACCGTGACCACCGGACCGCTGCGTTCGATCCGAACGTTCATGGTTCGACCGTACCGCGCGCGGCCACCGTTGTGGTTGTTCACCGAACCATGATGTTCGCGCCGTCGTCGGGGGAAGTTTTCCCGGTGTGTAACGCCGGGACGGGTTGCGGCGACATGGTGTGTGAGACCGTGCCGGTCCGTCAGACCCCCGACCCGACGGACCGGCACGGTCTCGCTGTCGTTCGAGTCAGGACCGCCCGCGCTCGCCTCGGTACCAGCTGATCAGAGCGGCGGTCGACGAGTCCAGATCCGCGCCGGGACCGGCGTCGTCCGTCAGCACGGGAGTCAACTCCTGGGCCTGAGTCTTCCCCAGCTCGACACCCCACTGGTCGAACGAGTCGATCCCGAAGACGACACCTTCGACGAACACCTGATGCTCGTAGAGGGCGATCAACTGACCCACGACCGACGGCGTGAGCTTCGGCGCGAGGATCGACGTGGACGGCCTGTTACCGGGCATCACCTTGTGCGGCACGATGTCCGCGTCCGTACCCTCCTCGGCGATCTCCTCGGCGGTCTTGCCGAAGGCCAGCACCTTCGTCTGGGCGAAGTAGTTGCTCATCAACAGGTCGTGCATGCTGCCGGTACCGTCCGCGGTGGGCAGGTCGTCCGTCGGCTCGGCGAAGCCGATGAAGTCCGCCGGCACCAGGCGCGTTCCCTGGTGCAACAGTTGGTAGAAGGCATGTTGGCCGTTGGTTCCCGGCTCGCCCCAGAAGATCTCACCCGTCGCCGTCGTGACGGGGGATCCGTCCGCACGCACCGATTTGCCGTTGGACTCCATCGTCAGCTGCTGCAGGTACGCCGCGAACCTGTTCAGATCGTTCGAGTACGGCAACACCGCGCGCGACTGTGCGCCGAAGAAGCTCGAGTACCAGACGCCCAGGGTTCCCAGCAGCACCGGCGCGTTGGCCTCGAGAGGCGCCTCGCGGAAGTGCTGATCGATCAGGTGGAAACCGGCGAGGAAGTCGGCGAACGCGTCGCGTCCGACGGTGATCATCACCGACAGGCCGATGGCGGAGTCCACCGAGTAGCGGCCACCCACCCAGTCCCAGAACCCGAACATGTTGGCCGTGTCGATGCCGAAGTTCGACACCTTCTCCGCATTGGTCGACACCGCGACGAAGTGCTGGGCCACCGCGTCGTCACCCAGCGCGGCGGTCAGCCAGCGGCGTGCGGCGGTGGCATTCGTGAGGGTCTCGAGGGTGCCGAAGGTCTTGGACGCGACGATGAACAGCGTCGACGCCGGGTCGAGGTCGGCCAGCGCGCCGGTCAGGTCGGCGGGGTCGACGTTCGAGACGAACCTCGCCGAGATGCCGGCGTCCGCGTAGTGGCGCAGTGCCTGGTAGACCATCACCGGTCCGAGGTCGGAACCGCCGATGCCGATGTTGACGACGGTGCGGATCTTCTCACCGGTCGCGCCCGTCCATTCGCCGGACCGCACGCGGTCGGTGAAGTCGCCCATGCGCCCCAGAACCTCGTGTACGTCGGACACCACGTCCTGCCCGTCGACCTCGAGCGTCGCGTCCGCGGGCAGGCGCAGAGCGGTGTGCAGGACCGCCCGGTTCTCGGACGTGTTGATGTGTTCTCCGGCGAACATCGCGTAACGACGGCCCGTGACATCCGCGGCGCGGGCCAGGTCGAGCAGCAGCTCCAGCGTCTCCCGCTCCACTCGATGCTTGCTGTAGTCGATGTAGAGGTCACCGGCCGTCACCGTCAGTTCGGTTCCGCGCGAGGGGTCGTCGGCGAAGAACTGACGGAGGTGACGGTCGGCCACCGTCCGGTGATGGGCTTCGAGCTTGCTCCAGGCCTCGGTGCGTGTGATGTCGGCGCTCATGGTTGTCGACACTAATCGCTGGACGATGCTGCCGTGCGGGTGTGCGTGACGATCCGGTGAGGTCGGGGTAGACACACATCAGGAGCGACGTCGGCCCGATCGGGCGACGCGCCGCGATCGAAAGGGTGACACACATGGCGCAGCCGAACGAACAGCCTGCCGGAACCACGAAGGAGAAGGACCTGATCGCGTCGGTCCCCACGAAGTTGTGGATCGGTGGCAAGCAGGTCGACGCCGAGAACGGGGCGACGTTCGCCGTGCGTGACCCGTCGACGGGCGAGGTGCTCACCGAGGTGTCCGACGCGAGTCCCGCGGACGCGGCCCGCGCACTCGACGAGGCCGTCGCGGCGCAGAAGTCCTGGGCGGCGACGCCGGCACGGCAGCGAGGGGAGATCCTGCGGGCGGTGTTCGAGTCCATCACCGAGAACGCGGACGACATCGCGTTGCTGATGACCCTCGAGATGGGCAAGGCGTTCGCGGAGAGTCAGGCCGAGGTGAAGTACGGCGGTGAATTCTTCCGCTGGTTCTCGGAGGAGGCCGTGCGCATCGCCGGGCGGTACACCCCGGCTCCGGCGGGCAACGGGCGGATCCTGGTGACCAAGCAACCTGTCGGACCGGTCCTGGCGATCACACCGTGGAACTTCCCCCTCGCGATGGGCACGCGCAAGATCGGCCCGGCGCTGGCGGCCGGGTGCACGATCCTGGTGAAGCCGGCGTCGGAAACCCCACTGACCATGCTGTATCTGGCCAAGCTGATCTCCGAGGCGGGACTGCCCGAGGGTGTTCTCTCGGTGTTGCCGACGTCCAAGTCCAGCGCTGTGACCGGGCCGCTGATCGAGGACCCACGTCTGCGAAAGCTGACCTTCACCGGCTCCACCGAGGTGGGTCGGATGCTCGTGGAGAAGTCGTCGAAGCATCTGCTGCGCACGTCCATGGAGCTCGGTGGCAACGCGCCGTTCGTCGTCTTCGACGACGCCGACATCGACGCGGCCGTCGAGGGCGCCATGTTGGCGAAGATGCGCAACGGCGGTGAGGCCTGCACCGCGGCGAACCGCTTCCACGTGCAGAACTCGGTGAAGGACGAGTTCGTCGCCAAGGTCACGGAGAAGATGAAGACCATGACTCTCGGCCGTGGCAGCGATCCCGCGACCAAGCTGGGACCGTTGATCAACTCGGACCAGCGCGACACGGTCGCGGAACTGGTGGACGACGCGGCATCGAAGGGCGCCACCGTGGCGCTCGGTGGACAGGCGGAGGACGGTCCGGGGTGGTTCTACCCGGCGACGGTGCTCAGCGACCTGCCGGCGGACGCGCGCATTCTCAGCGAGGAAGTGTTCGGACCGGTTCTCGCCGTGCGCGGATTCGAGACGGAACAGGACGGCATCGATGCGGCGAACGACACGGAATTCGGCCTGGCTGCCTACATCTTCACTCGGGACCTCGACCGTGCGCTCCGCGTGGCGGAGTCGCTGGAGACCGGAATGGTGGGCGTCAATCGCGGGGTGATCTCCGACGCGGCCGCACCGTTCGGTGGGATCAAGGCGTCGGGATTCGGGCGAGAGGGCGGAAGCGAGGGGATCGAGGAATACCTCGAGACCAAGTACATCGCCCTTCAGTGACACTCACGGGAACCGCCCGATGCGGGCGGTTCCCGGTGGTGGTTCAGTGACCGAGGCGGCCACGGCCGAGGCGGAGCAGGAGCATGGCCAGAGTGTGGCCCTCCTGGCCGAGCTCGCTGAAGCGCTGGAGCACCTTCATCTCACGGCTGTGCACGAGGCGAGGCCCACCCTGTGCCATGCGGGTCTGGCCGATCGCTCGGGAGATCTCCGAGCGTCGCTTGACTGCCGCGAGGATCTCGGCGTCGAGGCGATCGATCTCCTTGCGGAGTTCGTCGATCTCGGCCTCCGACGTCGGCAGATCGGCCGTCGGGCGGTCCGCGTCGTCCGCGGAGGTCTTCGACTCGGTCGATGCTGCTCCGGCGTCGCGGTTGGTGTCCACTGCTGCGCTCATATCAACTCCTCGTGTCGAAACGTGTGTCGTTCCGATGCCACGTTCCGTTACGTAGATTCCGAATATTGTCTTCTCGGGTCGTGAAATCCCTGGTCGTCGTCATGCAGGACCACTGACGCAGCACGTCCCGCGAAGAGAGCCTCGCAACACTATGCCCGGTCCGGCCGTCGGTAAAGAACCGAAGGTCCCGTGCACTGCGCCTCGACCGTGCATTCACGAGGTCCTGCGGGGCTCACCTCAGGGATTCGGTGCAGGCGTCCCGGGTGATGGTGCTGCCCGCCCTGCGATGTCGGTGTGGTTCTGTCGGGGTGCGCCGGTAACCTGGACAGACGATGAACACTCAGTCACCCGCGCGCGCCACTCGACCCTCTGACCAGCTTCTCGAGGGGCTCAACCCTCAGCAGCGGGAGGCGGTGATGCACTCCGGGTCACCGTTGCTCATCGTCGCGGGAGCGGGGTCGGGCAAGACGGCGGTGCTGACGCGTCGGATCGCCTATCTGCTCGCGGAGAGAGATGTCACACCCGGCCAGATTCTCGCGATCACGTTCACCAACAAAGCTGCCGCAGAAATGCGGGAGCGCGTCGTGGGACTCGTCGGTCCGCGAGCCAATTTCATGTGGGTCAGTACATTCCACTCGAGTTGTGTCCGCATTCTTCGGAGCCAGGCTGCCCTGCTGCCGGGGCTCAACTCCAACTTCTCGATCTACGACGCGGACGATTCACGCCGTCTGCTGACGATGATCGGCAAGGACTTGCAGCTCGATCCCAAGAAGTTCTCGTCGAGGCTGCTCGCCACCCAGATCTCCAACCTGAAGAACGAGCTGATCGATCCGGATCAGGCCGTGTCCGACGCGGAGAAGGATCCGGCGGAGCTTCCGGCGATCATCGCCAAGGTGTACGGGCACTACCAGCAGCGCCTGCGCGCGGCCAACGCCTTCGACTTCGACGATCTGATCGGTGAGACCGTCGCGCTGCTGCAGAGTCATCCCGACGTCGCGGAGTACTACCGGCGCCGCTTCCGCCATGTCCTCGTCGACGAGTACCAGGACACCAACCACGCCCAGTACATGCTGGTGCGTGAGCTGGTGGGGACCGACTCGGAAGCGGGCGCCGTCCCGCCGAGCGAGCTGTGCGTGGTGGGTGACGCGGACCAGTCCATCTATGCGTTCCGCGGCGCCACGATCCGCAACATCGAGGAATTCGAACGCGACTATCCCGATGCCCGCACCATCCTGCTCGAGCAGAACTACCGCTCGACGCAGACGATCCTGGCTGCCGCCAACGCGGTGATCGCCCGCAACACCAACCGTCGTGACAAGCGCCTGTGGACCGACACCGGGGACGGCGATCCCATCATCGGTTACGTCGCCGACAACGAGCACGACGAGGCCAAGTTCGTCGCGTCGGAGATCGACCGACTGGTCGACGGCACGGACTACAAGTACTCCGACGTGGCGGTGTTCTACCGGACGAACAATTCGTCCCGCGCTCTCGAGGAGATCTTCATCCGACTCGGCCTGCCGTACAAGGTCGTCGGCGGTGTCCGCTTCTACGAGCGCAAGGAAGTTCGGGACATCGTCGCGTACCTCAGGGTGCTGGCCAACCCCGACGACACGGTCAGCATGAGGCGCATCCTGAACACGCCGCGCCGCGGTATCGGTGACCGCGCCGAAGCGTGCGTCGCGGTCCATGCGGAGCGGAAGAACATCAGCTTCAACGCCGCGTTGCTCGATGCCGCCGCCGGCACTGTCTCGTTGCTCAACACGCGCGCGCAGAACGCGATCGCTTCGTTCATGGAGATGATCGACGAACTGCGCGCGACGATGACGGCCACCGATGCCGACGGCAACGACGTCGCGGACATCGGCGACATCGTCGAGGCAGTCCTCGACCGCACGCGGTACCGCGCCGAACTCGAAGCCAGCTCCGATCCCCAGGACGGCGCCAGGCTCGACAACCTGAACGAACTCGTCAGCGTCGCACGGGAATTCAGTGCCGACGCGCGCAATCTGCAGGGGCTCGAGGAGTCCGACATCAACGCCGATCTCGACGAGGACGACGGGCAGGACACCGACGGCATCGCCGAACCCGGATCGCTCGCGGCCTTCCTCGAACGCGTGTCCCTCGTTGCCGACACGGACCAGATCCCGGACAACGGCGACGGCGTCGTCACGCTGATGACGCTGCACACCGCCAAGGGCCTCGAATTTCCGGTCGTGTTCGTCACCGGCTGGGAGGACGGTCAGTTCCCGCACATGCGTGCGCTGGGAGACCCTGCCGAACTGTCCGAGGAACGCCGCCTCGCCTATGTGGGAATCACCCGCGCCCGGCACCGCCTGTATCTGACGCGCGCCATCATGCGATCCGCGTGGGGTCAGCCGATCAACAACCCGGAATCCCGCTTCCTGCAGGAGGTTCCGCAGCATCTCATCGACTGGAAGCGCGAGGATCCCGGCGTCGGCAGCGGTGGATTCGGGTCCAGCGGTGGCTCCGGGTCGTCGCGTCAGCGCGACTGGACGTCCAATCCGCGCGGCGGATGGTCCGGCGGATCGTCACCCTCTGCGACACCCACGCCGAGCTTCGGCAAGGCGCGGACCAACAACACCCTCGTGCTGGCTGTGGGTGACCGCGTGAGCCACGACAAGTACGGACTGGGCACGGTCGTGGAGTCGGAAGGGTCCGGTCAGCGTGCGATGGTGCTCATCGACTTCGGGACGTCCGGGCGCGTGAAGATGATGCTCATCGGCGGAGTGCCGATGACGAAGCTGTAGGAAGAGGAAAGGGCCGGGCGCGAGAAACTAGTCGCGCTCGGCGCCGAGGCTGATGCCGCGCGAGGCCAGCCACGGGAGCGGGTCGATCTTGCTGTCGCCCGCGAGGTGAACTTCGAAGTGCAGGTGGGGTCCGGTGGACTGGCCACGGTTACCCATCTTCGCGATCTCGTCGCCGGCCATGACGGTCTGACCGACCTGGACCTCGGACGAGTCGATGTGTCCGTAGACGGTGATCGTGCCGTCGGCGTGCTGCAACCGGATCCAGAGACCGAAGCCGGCCGCGGGGCCGGAGTCGATGACGGTTCCGTCCGCCACTGCGTGGACGGGCGTGCCGATGGCGTTGGCGATGTCGACGCCGGCGTGCAGCGTTCCCCATCGTGAGCCGAAGCCGGAGGTGTAGGTGCCGATGGCGGGGAGAGCGAACAGGGGGCGCCGTGCGGCTGCCTCGCGAGCTTCGCGTTCCTCGCTGAACCGCTGTCCCTTGGCCAGCAACTCGGAGAACTGTCCGAGGTCGACCGGGGTGGCGATGTTGAGGATCTGGGGTGCTGCCGACGTGGACGGCGCGGTGACCGGCGCTCCGGTGGAGGTGGCCGTCGGGATGGAGTCGACGTGGGACGTGTCGGTGACGATGCCGGCGGTCGATGCTGCGGGAACGGCGGCGATCGCTGCTGCGGGAGCTTGCCCTGCAGCCAGTGCGTACTCCGATGTCTCGGAACGCTCGGCCGGCTGCGCGTTGTCGACGGCTGCCTGGCCGGCTGCGACGACGGCACCGGCTGCGACGGCGACGACCGCCACGCGGCCTTTGAGGGCCGACGGGGGAGCGGGGATGCGGTGAGCTCCGGTGCGCTTGACGGTCGTCTCGTCGACGATGGTCGCTGCAACCGGGGGAGTCACGAGGAACGTGGTGGCGGGAACCGAGCGCCGCTGACGCCGGTCGGCCTCGGACGAGGCGACGTAGGCAGGGGCACTGGCTGCGTAGTCGTCCGATTCGTGTGTGCGGTCCCACGGTGACGACGGAAGGTCGTCGGCAGCGCTGCCGAGGCTGACGATGTCCAGCGAACCTGTGTCGACGAGGTGCCCGTTGCCTGCAGCCGGGGTGAACACGGTGCGGTCGGCGGAGAAGCTGTTGTCTGCGGAGTCGTCTGCGACGAAGCGAGATCGTGTGAAGGGGGTGCGGTGGTGCTGCAAGACCTACCGTCCTCCTAATTCGTGACCTGCCCGTGATGTGGAACCTCGTGGACGGTAACGAAACGGTTGCGGGCGGCGCAAGCCAAACGGGACCTGGCCACTGATTTGTGAGGTGGCTCACAGTTTGTCCTGGCGAAACTCGAGGAAGTGTCCCGACGACGAAGCGGCGCGGATGTCCATCGAGCTGTGATCGGGCCGAGACCCGTTACCGTCGATCATCGTGACACAGCCGACACAGTTCGTATCCCGTGCGCGGGTCACGGTCCCCGTCGCCCTCACCGTGATCGCGGCTGCCGCGGTATCGCTCGCGCCCGTGATCGGGGTCGTGAGCAGTTCCGACGGCAGTGCAGTCGGTGGGCCCGGCACCGCGGCCGCGCTCACATCGGCGCTCGTGTGGATCCTGGTCGCCGTCGTCGCGCTCTTCGCGCTCGCCCGAGGCAGAACCCTCCTTGCCGGGGCAGTGGTCACCGCTGTGGGTGCCATGTCGTTGGGCATGGCGGTCGCCGACGTCCAACTCTTCGCGTCCGCGATCGACGCGGATCGGCTCGAATTGTTCCGTCCGGTCACTGCCGCCGAGTTGTCACCCGGTCCGGGCTCGGTCGCGGTCCTCCTCGGCCATCTCGTGGTCGTCGCCGCGGGAGTCCTCGCCATGGTCGCGGCATCGAGGTCGGACGACGCTCCGTTCGACGACGGCCGGCCGGCATCTGCCTCCGCAGTGGCACTGGGCATCGCCGGCGCGTTGGCCGTCGCCGCGTCGTTCGTGCTGCCGTCCTTCGTCAGCAGCGATCCGGTGTTCCTTGCTCCTGCGTTGGTGGCCGGTCCGATTCTTCTCGCCGTCGGCGGCGCACTGTGTGCGGTGACAGCACTGGTGGCGTGCGCGGTGGCGCTGACATCGTCGAGTCGTGAGGTGGCGGCCGGGGTTCTGGCGGGGACAGCACTGGCCGCCGCGTCCGTCGCCCTGGTGCGGGTGGTCGGTGCGGGCGGCGCCGGTGACCGCATCGGCATCGCTCCGGGCCCGGTGGTGGGCGTCGTGGGTGTTCTCGCCCTGGCCCTGGCGGCGCTCGTCGTCGCGCGATCCGGCGGGGCGGTCGAGTCCGCAGCGCCACGGGTCGCCCGCGCTGTCGTCAGTATCTCGCGCCGACACGTGATCGCCGGGGCGGCGACCGTCGTCACGGGCCTGGTCCTGGGTGCGAGCGCGCTGCTGCCGCTGCTCACCGCCCCCGGCGGACGTCAGCCCGCCGTGGCCGGTGAGCGACCGGTACTGCTGTTCGCTCTGGTGACCGTCGTCGTCGGCGTGGTGCTGTTCTTCTCCGAGTTCGCCCCGGCGGTACGGCCCGCCGCGGCGCTGATCGTCGTCGGCCACCTCGCACTGTCCTTCGCGGTGCTGCAGGCCGTGGTGTTGGGCGTCGGCATCGACGGGGTGGGCGTCGGGTCCGGCGGATGGTTGCTGCTGCTCGGCGTCGCGACGGGTGTGCTCGCCGTGATCTCGATCGGAGTGGCGGGCGCCTCGGAACGTGACGGCGTCGATACGAGCGACGTGGAACCCGCAGCGCGCGGGG
This sequence comes from Rhodococcus sp. MEB064, assembly GCF_000834565.1. Lineage (NCBI taxonomy): Bacteria > Bacillati > Actinomycetota > Actinomycetes > Mycobacteriales > Nocardiaceae > Rhodococcus > Rhodococcus sp. MEB064. The sequence goes on along the minus strand of NZ_JXQS01000031.1, from coordinate 24,348 downwards.
TGGCCGTGGCAGCGGGTATCGCCGCAGCCGTGTCCGTCGTCGGGTTGCTTCTCCCCGTGTACGACATCGACGGTGACGCGGCCGGGTGGATCGGTTCACTGCCCTGGGGATGGGACGTGTGGGGCCGGCTGGTGTTGGCCGTCGCGGTGGGCGTCGCCGCCGTGGTCGTGACGCGGGCGCGACCGGCACGTGGCGCGGCACTCGAGGTTGGAGCCGGAATTGCCCTGGCCGCGGTCGCATGCAGCGCTCTCGTCGGCGATGCGGACGCAGCGATCACCCCCTCGTCGGGTGCGCTCGTCTGCGGGGTCGGCGCTGTGGCGTCCGCGCTGGTAGGCGGCCTGCTGTTTCGTACTGGCGAGTAGGTCCGATCGGCGACCGGTGATCTGAACCACAAGATGTACGGGGCGCCGATATCGACATATCCGGGAAAGTTACAGTCGCAAGTCGGACCCGCTCCTACCCCTCGAGCGGGCGTCAACGCAGACGAGATGGTGAGCTGATGGATCTCTTCGAATACCAGGCGAAGGAACTCTTCGCCAAGCACGAGGTTCCGACGTCGGCAGGACGTGTCACCGACACGGTTGCCGGTGCACGACAGATTGCCGAAGAAATCGGCAAGCCCGTCATGGTCAAGGCCCAGGTGAAGGTCGGCGGCCGCGGCAAGGCCGGCGGCGTGAAGTACTCCAAGGACGTCGCCGAGGCCGAGGCGAACGCGGAAGCGATCCTCGGACTCGACATCAAGGGCCACGTCGTCAAGAAGCTTCTCGTCGCGGAAGCCAGCGACATCGCGGAGGAGTACTACATCTCCTTCCTGCTCGACCGCACGAACCGCACCTACCTCGCGATGTGTTCCGTCGAGGGTGGTGTCGAGATCGAGGTGACCGCCGAGGAGAACCCCGACGCGCTCGCCCGCATCCCCGTCGACGCCGTCAAGGGTGTCGACCTCGCCTTCGCGCGCCAGATCGCCGAAGCCGGCAAGCTTCCCGCCGAGGTGCTCGACGCCGCGGCCAACACGATCCAGAAGCTGTGGGAAGTCTTCATCAACGAAGACGCCCTCCTCGTCGAGGTGAACCCCCTGGTTCGTACCCCGAACGACGAGATCCTGGCGCTCGACGGCAAGGTCACGCTGGACGCCAACGCGGACTTCCGTCAGAAGGGCCACGCCGAGTTCGAGGACGCCGACGCGGCGGACCCACTCGAAGCGAAGGCCAAGGAGAACGACCTCAACTACGTCAAGCTCGACGGACAGGTCGGCATCATCGGAAATGGTGCCGGACTGGTCATGTCGACCCTCGACGTCGTCGCCTACGCCGGTGAGGCGCACGGCGGAGTCAAGCCCGCCAACTTCCTCGACATCGGCGGCGGCGCCTCGGCCGAGGTCATGGCCGCAGGGCTCGACGTCATCCTCGGCGACGAGCAGGTCAAGAGCGTGTTCGTCAACGTCTTCGGCGGAATCACCTCGTGCGACGCGGTTGCCAACGGCATCGTCGGCGCTCTGAAGACGCTGGGCGACACCGCCTCCAAGCCGCTGGTCGTCCGCCTGGACGGCAACAAGGTCGAAGAAGGCCGGAAGATTCTCGCCGATGCTGCGCACCCGTTGGTGACACTGGCCGAGACCATGGACGAAGGCGCCGACAAGGCCGCCGAGCTGGCTGCGAAGTAGAGGGCACCGAAACTATGTCTATTTTCCTGAACAAGAACAACAAGGTCATCGTCCAGGGCATCACCGGCGGCGAGGGCACGAAGCACACCGCCCTGATGCTCAAGGCCGGCACCCAGGTCGTCGGCGGCGTCAACGCTCGCAAGGCCGGAACCACGGTCAAGCACACCGCAGCCGACGGTTCCGACGTCGAGCTGCCCGTGTTCGCCAGCGTTGCCGAGGCCATGGAGAAGACCGGAGCCGACGTGTCCATCGCGTTCGTGCCGCCGGCATTCTCCAAGGACGCCATCGTCGAGGCCATCGACGCCGAGATCCCGCTGCTCGTCGTCATCACCGAGGGAATCCCGGTGCAGGACAGCGCGTACGCGTGGGCCTACAACGTCGAGAAGGGCAAGAAGACCCGCATCATCGGGCCGAACTGCCCCGGCATCATCACGCCCGGCGAGGCTCTGGTCGGCATCACGCCCGCCAACATCGCCGGCAAGGGACCCATCGGCCTCGTCTCGAAGTCGGGCACCCTGACCTACCAGATGATGTTCGAGCTCCGTGACTTCGGTTTCTCCACCGCCATCGGCATCGGCGGCGACCCGGTCATCGGCACCACGCACATCGATGCCATCGAGGCGTTCGAGAACGATCCCGACACCGAGATCATCGTCATGATCGGTGAGATCGGTGGCGACGCCGAAGAGCGTGCGGCCGACTACATCAAGGCGCACGTCACCAAGCCCGTCGTCGGATACGTCGCCGGCTTCACCGCTCCCGAGGGCAAGACCATGGGCCACGCCGGCGCCATCGTCTCCGGCTCGCTGGGAACGGCGCAGGCCAAGAAGGACGCCCTCGAGGCGGCCGGTGTCAAGGTCGGCAAGACGCCGTCCGAGACCGCTGCCCTCGCGCGCGAGATCCTCGAGAAGAAGTAGTCACTTCATCTCTCACACGAGGGAGGCCGGTTTCCCGCTCGGGAAGCTTGCCTCCCTCGTGTCGTTCCGGGGGACTACCGTCGAGGTATGAGCATTCCCGCGACTCACTCTGCCATCGTCTCCACGGAACCCGGCTCCGTCGACGCCGACTCGTCGTTCGTGCAGATCGAGCGAGAGACACCCTCTCCCACCGGCTTCGACATCCTCGTGCGTGTCGACGCGGTGTCCGTCAATCCGGTGGACACGAAGGTTCGCTCGTCCTTCGAACCGTCCGACGGCCCGAAAGTCCTCGGTTTCGACGCCGTCGGTGAGGTCGTCGCGGTCGGTGCCGACGCTCGGGTGTACGTGCCGGGCGATCGAGTGTTCTACGCGGGATCCATCGCTCGGGACGGCAGCAACGCCGAGTACCAACTCGTCGACGAGCGGATCGTCGGCCACGCGCCGTCGTCATTGTCCGCTGCGGACGCCGCGGCCGTGCCGCTGACCGCCATCACCGCCTGGGAATCGCTGTTCGTCCGGCTCGGGCTCGGAAAAGACAGCACCGGAACGCTTCTCGTGATGGGAGCCGCCGGAGGTACCGGGTCGATGGTCATCCAGCTCGCCCGGGCACTGACCTCGCTCACCGTCGTGGCCGCGGCATCCCGCGGTGAGTCCCGCGACTGGGCAACGGACATGGGCGCACATCACGTCGTGGATCGGCACTCGCTCGTGGACGAGGTCGGTGCCCTGGCGCCGGACGGCGTCGAGTACGTGTTCTCCCCGTTCTCCGATGGCAATGTCGACGCCTACGCCGCGGTGATGGCGGTGCACGGTCAGGTCGTCGCGATCGACGACCCGGTCGGCCTCGACCTGATGCCGTTGAAGGCGAAAAGCCAGACCTGGCACTGGGAACTGATGTTCACGGTGCCGTTGTCATTGCCCGAGAGCACATCTCAGCGCGCCATCCTCGACGAGGTCTCGCGCCTCATCGACGATGGGACGTTGCGAAGCACCCGCACCACCACGCTGTCGCCTCTCGACGTGGACACCCTGCGGGACGCGCACCGACGGGTGGAAAGCGGCGGCACCATCGGCAAGGTGGTCGTCGTTCGGTAGATCAGTCGACCGGGGAGACCCTGACGAGATTGCCGTCGGGGTCGGAGACCACGAATGTGCGGCCGAAGACAGCGTCATGCGGCTTCTCGACGACACGGACTCCTTTCGAGACCCAGTTCGCGAAGACCTCGTCGACGGCAGACCCTGATCCCGGCACCATCAGTCCGACCTCGGTCGTGCGCGGGGTGTCCGGGGCCACGTGTTCGCCGTAGCCGGTCCACAGTGCGAACAAGACGCCAGGAGCTACATGGAAAGCGACATATCGAGGGCTGGTGAAGGTCGGTTCGATCTCGAACAGGTCGCTGTAGAAACTGGTGGCGGCCTCGGCGTCGCGGACGCCGATCAAGAACAGGTTCGGTGCGGGCATGGAGCGCTCCTCGATTTGGTGAATTCTCGGTACCGCCACAGTTCACCGACTTATCACGACAGAACCTGTCACCTTTTCTGTGAAGATCGGACGCATGAAGGCTTCCCGGTTGCTGCATCTCTTGTTGTTACTGCAGACCCGCCAGCGCACCACCACAACCGAGCTCGCCGCGCGACTGGAAGTATCGCGCCGGACGGTGCTGCGGGACGTCGAGGCCCTGTCGGCAGCAGGAGTGCCTGTGTATGCCGAACGTGGCCGCAGCGGTGGGATCGTCCTGCTCCCCGGTGCGCGGCTCAACGCATCCCATCTGGAACCACCGGAGTTGGAAGCCCTCTCCCTGGCGGGTCTGGACAGCGCACAACGTGAGCGCATGGGCGTGTCGGCGATGTGGGAGTCGGCAGCACGCAAGATCGCCGCCCGCCAGGCCGCAACACCCACGGGCACCTGCCCGCTGCGACTGGCGGACCTCGTGGTGGTGGACAGCGCCCCGTGGTTCGCCGATTCGGAAACAGCGGTCGACGTCGCCGATCTGGCATCGGCCCTGCGGCACCGCCGCCGACTGCGAATCCGATACCGGCGTAGCGCCGAGAGTGAAGCCTCGACGCGTGTGGTCGACCCGTACGGGATCGTGGCGAAGTCCGGCCGCTGGTATCTCGTCGCCGACTACCGAGGAGATGGCCGGCTGTTCGCTCTGGACCGACTATCGGCCTTCGAACTACTCGACGCGCCAGTCTCTCTCCCACCTGACGAAACCCTCCGTTCCAGATGGGCCGCGTTGAAGGAACGCACCGAGGGGCGAGGTCGTGTCAGCGTGACCTTTCGACTGCCGGAAGACCGTCTCGACCTGGCGCGGCGCATCCTCGGTACCCGCATCCACGACGTATCCGATCCGGAAAACGGAACATGCACCGTCGTTGTCGGCTACCCCGACATCGAGTCGGTGCGTCAACTGCTCCAGTTCGGCGACCACATCGACATCCTCGCCCCGGAGGCAGCCCGCGTACGCATCAGCCAACTCGCGAGAATCCTGGCCGAAAGGCTCTCGGCCTCATCCAGTTGACCGCCGATCGACATGCCGCGAGCTGGAGCGCACCCGACTGCGTGACCCGAAAGTATGTCGGTGGGTTGGGTTACTGTGTGGTCAGGTCGTCGGGGGGCGGCCTGATCGGGCATCACCGGGGGGTGAATTCGTGTACGACGCAACAGTTTCCGTCGATGTGCTGGTGTCGGCGAAGGTCGACGCCCAGGCTTCGTTCGCTCGTACCGTCGCCGCGTCGTGCTCCTACGTTCACGAGGAGTCGCGGCGCCCCGCGGTGCTCGGGCCCGGTGGGGTGTTCGACGCCGATGCCGCCGAGGCGTGCGCGGTGGCGGAGGTCGCGTCGGCATTGTCGGTGTCCACGGGCACGGTCACCGAGTGGCTGTTCCTGATTCGTACGGCTCGGCCGGCGGTGCAGGAAGCGTTCGCTGCGGGCCGGTTGGCGTACGCGGCGTTCCGCACGGTGTGCCGATCCCTTGCCGGGGTCCCGAACGCCACCGAAGCATTACTGCAACGGGTGATTGCTGCCGCATCGAGGTGCACTCCGGGTGCGGTGGCGGCGGCGATCGACCGGATCCTCGCCGAGTTCGACGCGGAGTGGCACCGGGTCGTCCGTGAGCGGGCTGCGCTGGAGCGGGCGGCGACGGTGCGGAAACTGCCTCGCGGTGAGGCGGAGCTGATCCTTCGTGGTCCGGCGGAGAAGGTCGCCGGGATGTGGCGGAACATCGCCGCTGCTGCTGCGCGGGGGGTGACGGATCCGACGTCGTTGCGGGCTCGGTTGTTCGACGCCGCGCACGCACTTCTGACCGGGGCCGTGCCGAATGAACCGGCCAACCATGCGGTCATCGTTCTCGACGCCGCCACCGCAGCAGGGTTGGCGGGGGAACCCGGTCACCTCGTCGGCTGGGGACCGGTCCCGGCGGATGCGGCCCGGAGAATTGCCGAAGATGCGACGTGGCAAGCACTCATCACCGCCGCGCAGGACAGCGAACACCACCCACCAGACCCGGAGCACGATCCACCGGTTCCGGTCGACGGCAGGGAAGTTCGCCGCACCCGCCGCATGCCAGCAGGCTGGACCCCGACCACGGGGAAACTGGGAAGCACGAAAGCCAGGAAGGTGAGGGAGCAGGTCGAGTACCTCCGCACGCTCCCACCATCAGCGTTGGACCGTGCCGTCGACAACCCGGACGGCCACGGGGGCTTCGCCGTGCCTCCGGACGGAGCACTGGCATACCGGCCGTCCGAGGCGGTCGCAGCACTGGTGACAGCGCTGTATTCGACGTGCGTACATCCGGGGTGCGCCGTACCGAGTGAAGACTGCGACCTCGACCACGTCGTCCCGTTCGATCACACCGAACCACGCAAGGGCGGCTGGACCGTCACCGGCAACCTCGAACCCCTGTGTCGCCGGCACCACGGACTGAAAACCCGCCGGCAGTGGCATTACCGCATGCTGCGGGACGGCATCGTCCACATCCGCGATTCCCACGGCAACGACTACCTCACCGCACCCGGCGAGTGAACCAACTGTTCGAATCACCCCGAGTGCAACGGTGGTTCAGCCGCGAGGTGGACGGTTCACTTCCCGTCATGACGATCACTGACAATCGCCCCGCCGGCGTCGCCACCGAACCGCGCTGGACCACCGTCCCCACCACCTCCGCAGAGTGGATCGAGCGAGCGCACGAGGTCGCCGCAATCCTGGCTGTCGACGCCGTCGCACGCGACCGGGCAACCGAAGCGCCTCATGCCGAGGTGGCGTTGCTCAAGGAATCCGGTCTGGTGACGATTCTCGGTCCTACCGAGTTCGGAGGCGGCGGACAGACGTGGGAGACCGCCTACCAGGTCATTCGCGCGGTAGCGGCCGCCGACGGTTCTATCGGTCAGCTTCTCGGATATCACCTGCTGTGGTTCTGGGCGGCACGGCTGGTCGGGACGAAGGAGCAGATCGCTGCGGTCGAGCAGGCTGCCACCGAGAACGCCTGGTTCTTCGGCGGTGCCGTCAACCCGCGTGACAACGACGTGGAGATCACCGACGAGGGTGACTCGATCGTCTACCACGGCGCCAAGACCTTCTCCACGGGCAGCCGAGTCTCCGACGTCACTGTCCTCGAAGGTGTCCTCGCGGGCACCGATACCCACGTGTTCGCGATCGTGCCGTCCGACTCGGACGGCCTGACCTTCCACGACGACTGGGACAACATCGGCCAGCGTCGCACCGAAAGCGGCAGTGTCACCATCGATCACGTGCGTACCGACTGGAGCTCGGCCGCCGGCTTCCGGGACAAGGCCTTCGAGCCGCGCGTCTACAACACGCTGAACGTTCCGATCATCCAGCTCGTGTTCGTGAACTTCTACCTCGGCATCGCCCGCGGCGCCCTCGACACCGCTGCCGACTACACCCGCACCACGACCCGGGCCTGGTTGCACAGCACTGTCGACAACGCGCTCGACGAGCCGTACATCATCGATCTCTACGGTGATCTGACCGCGAAGCTCTGGGCCGCAGAGGCTCTCGCCGATGCGGTGGCGGCGGAGCAGCAGCGGATCCACGACAATGCCTGGACCGTTACCGAGCACGAGCGGGGCGAGCACGAGGTGCGCGTGGCCGCGGCGAAGGCGCGGGCCACCGAGGTCGCGCTCGAGATCACCTCCGGCATCTTCGAAGGACTCGGCGCACGCGCAACGGCGTCCAGCCATGGCTTCGACCGGTTCTGGCGCAACGTGCGCACGCACACCCTGCACGACCCGGTCGCCTACAAGCGCCGCGAGGTGGGGCGCCACGTCCTCACCGGTGAGCTTCCGCAGCCTACCTGGTACTCCTGAAACTACATGTCGCGCAACATCATCGAACCGAGGACTGCATGAGTACCGAAGGAATTTCCGACGAGATCAAGTTCGCCTACTGGGTGCCCAACGTCAGTGGCGGGCTGGTCACCAGTGACATCGAGCAGCGCACCAGCTGGGAGTTCGAATACAACAAGAAGCTCGCTCGGACGGCGGAGAACAACGGCTTCGAGTACGCGCTGAGTCAGGTCCGGTACGAGGCCAGCTACGGCGCCGAATTCCAGCACGAGTCCACGAGCTTCAGCCTCGCACTGCTTCTCGCGACCGAACGCCTCAAGGTGATCGCCGCCGTACACCCCGGGCTGTGGCAGCCGGCGGTCCTGGCGAAACTAGGTGCGACAGCGGACCATCTGTCCAACGGCCGATTCGCCGTCAACGTCGTGAGTGGATGGTTCAAGGACGAGTTCACCCACCTCGGTGAGCCGTGGCTCGAACACGACGAGCGGTACCGTCGAAGCGCCGAATTCCTTCAGGTCCTGCGGAAGATCTGGACCGAGGACGACGTCGACTTCCGGGGCGACTTCTACCGCATCCACGACTTCACGTTGAAGCCCAAGCCGTTGAACACGGCCGAGCGTCCGAATCCGGAACTCTTCCAGGGTGGTAATTCGGCTGCGGCACAGCAGAACGCGGGCAAGTACTCCGACTGGTACTTCTCCAACGGCAAGGACTTCGACGGAGTCACCGGCCAGCTCGACAACATCCGTACCGTCGCGCGTGCGCACCAGCGGGAAGTGAAGTTCGGACTCAACGGCTTCGTGATCGCACGCGACAGCGAGAAGGAAGCACGCGACACGCTTCGCGAAATCATCGAGAAGGCCAACAAGCCGGCTGTGGAGGGGTTCCGAGGTGCAGTGCAGCAGGCGGGCAACTCGACCGCCGACAAGCAGGGCATGTGGGCGGACTCGACGTTCGAGGACCTGGTGCAGTACAACGACGGCTTCAAGACGCAGCTGATCGGCACCCCGGAGCAGGTGGCCACTCGCATCGTCGACTACCGCGACCGTGGCGTCGACTTGATCCTGGGCGGTTTCCTCCACTTCCAGGAGGAGATCGAGTACTTCGGGGAGAAGGTTCTGCCCCTCGTCCGCGAGATCGAGGCGTCGCGGTCGAAGGACCGGGAGCCTGTCGGGGTGTCCTGAGACTCGGTCGATCGGCCGATCCCACCGTCCGTACTGTGAAGGGTCGAACGCGAAGAGAACCGAGGAAGAGGAATCGAGATGACCTTCTCACCCGAGGGAACCGACCCCCGCATGCAGTCGGCGGAGGCGGGCGGCGACAGCACCACGGACCGATCGGCCCTTGTCGCTCCCGCTCCCGAGTCGACGGATCCGACGTCGGGAGACACGGAATCGTCGACGAACGAGCGCGTCGCCGCGAGAACGAAGCAGGTAGGCCGAATCGCCTCGTATGTCGTCATCGGCACGGGCGTGCTGGCCTTCCTTCTCGGCCTGTCCGCGCAGTTCGCGCTCGGTGGGGATTCCTCGAACTTCTTCGAGCGTGAACTCGGGGACCCCACCGCCGTCGCGCTGTTGCTGCTCGCGGCGCTGGTCACCGCCGGGGGACTGCTACCCAAGCAGAAGGCCTCCGCGGTCCTGGTGGCAGCGCTGTCCATGACCGCGCTGTTCACGCTGATCTTCCAGCTGTTCAACCGGGGCGCCGCCTTCACGGCGTTCGGTGACGCGGTGCGTGTCGGGGTCGGAATCGGGTCGATCCTGGTTCTGATTCTCGCGGTACTGCAGGTCGTGGCGTCGGTCGGCTCGTTGCTGATCGAGTCCGGTGTCGTCACGGTGCCGGCGCCGCGTGAAGCTCGTCCCGCCCAGCCGTTCGGACAGCCGCAGGGCTACAACCAGCCCCAGGGTTACGGCCAGCAGGGATACGGACAGCAGCCCTACGGCCAGCCGCAACCGGGTGCGTACTCCCAGCAGGGCTACGGCCAGCCCCAGGGGTACAACCAGCCGCAGGGGTACGGCCAGCCCCAGGGGTACGGCCAGCCCCAGGGGTACGGACAGCCGCAGGGATACGGCCAGCCCTACGGTCAGCAGGGCTACGGCCAGCCACAGGGATACGGATCTCCCTACGGTGCGCCGACCGAGCGGTACGGACAGCCTGTCGGTTCCGCGCCCGTGAACACCGCACCCGCGCACGCAGCGCCACAGACAGATGCAGCGCCCCGGACCGATCCAGCGCCCCAGACCGATCCATCACCGCAGGCGCCGCCGAGCGACCAGGGTCAGTCCGACGATCGAGCACAGTCCGAGCCCGACGGCGCCGCACCCGAGGCCACGCGAGCCCTCGACTTCGGTCAGCGCCCGGACGACCGCACCTGATCGGTTCGGCGCGCCTCGGTCCGGAGGTCGGTGTCCGGTGAGAACCTGATCGGTGATGACGTCTCTCCTCGACCGCGAACCTCACGCGCACGGCCGTTTCGGGCCGAGTCCCGACGAGGCCCGGATGCTGCTGCAGGTGGCATTCCGGCCCGTCGGTACGTTGCTGGCCCTTGTCACGGCCGTCGTGCTGGTGACGCTCGTATCCGCCAACAGTGATCTCACCGGCACGTTCGGTGCCCTGGCAGCCGTCTGGCTCGCGGTGCACCAGGTTCCTCTGGGCATCGCCGGCGCCACGCTGTCGGTACTTCCGCTGCTCGCCACGGCGCTCCTGGTGCGTGCCGTAGCGACCATCGTGGCCAAATCGGTCGACGAGTCGTCGACACGCCGCGACATCGCATGGGTAGTCGGCGCAGGTCTCGCGGGCCCGCTCGCCATGTCCGCGGTGATGCTCGCGATGATTCACGACGCGTCCACCGTCATCGCTCTGAGCACGCCCGACGCGCTCGCGACGTTCGGCTGGGTGCTCCTCGTGCACGGCATCGGCGTGCTGATCGGATGCATCCGCGGCACCTGGCCGTCGGTGATCCGTCTGGTCGACCTTCCGCCGTGGCTGGCAGCGTCGTTCGCGCCGGCAGCGCGCGCAGCCGCAGTGCTGCTCGCCGGTGGGAGTGTGCTGGTGGTTGCGTCGCTGATCATGTCGACGTCCACCCTCGGCACACTGATCGACTCGGGCGGCGGCATCGGGGGAGCGCTGGGGCTCACGGCAGTGTCCGTGCTCTACCTTCCCAACGTCGTCGTCGCGGCCGCCGCGGTCGTGACCGGCTCGGCAGCCCATGTCGGGGCGGCCACGGTGTCCCTGTTCGACACCGTCGGCGGCGAGATGCCGGCAGTACCGGTGCTGGCCGTCATGCCGGAGTCGGTGGCGCAGGCCTGGTGGCCGGTCATGCTCGTCGTTCCGGCCCTGGCCGCCGCCGTTCTCGGCCGGGCTGCGGCTCGTGCGACCACGTCCCTGGGTGACGCGCTGCGCTCCGCGGCCGCGGCGTCCGTCCTCGTCAGCGTCGGCTGTGTCGTCATCGGTGTGCTCGCAGGCGGAACCGTGGGAACGTTCGGTCATCTCGGCCTCGACGCCCCGCTGTTCGGCGTGACGGCCTTCGCGTGGAGCGTCGTCGTCGGCACCGGTGTCGCCGCCGTGGTCGCCTACCGGATGCGTCGCCACGACGAACACGGCTGGGACCGTGACCACGACGACGATGACCACGAAACCGGCTCGGACGCGGTCACCCTGGCAGAGCCGGCCGCACTGACCGCCGCACCGGCTGTCGCCGAGGACTCCGCGGACATCGTCGACGCAGAGGCAGACACTCCCGAAACCCCCGCTGCTCCCGAAACCCCCGCAGCTCCCGAAACCCCCGCCACTCCCGAAACCCCCGCTGCTCCCGAAACCCCCGAGTCTGCGGACGACGTCGTGGACGCCGAAATAGTCGAGCTGCCGACCGACGGCAAAGCCTGAGGAGCCGAGCCCGCTCGAGGCTCCGACAAGCGGCGGTCTAGGCTTCATCCCGTCCACGACCCGCTCGATCAGCCGAGGAGAAGCACGCTGTCTGCCCCGCGTTCGACGTCCACGCGGGACCTCCCGGCTCGTGTCGTCGTTCTCGCGTCGGGAATCGGTTCTCTGCTCCGCTCGCTCGTGGACGCCGCATCATCGCCCGAATACCCGGCCGACGTCGTCGCTGTCGTGGTCGACCGCCCGTGCGGCGCGGAATCGGTCGGCGTGCCGTGCAGCCGGATCGCGCCGGCCGACTACGACGACCGTGGTGCGTGGGACGTCGCTCTGGCCGATGCGGTCGCCGTCCATGAACCGGACCTCGTCGTCAGTGCGGGCTTCATGCGCATCCTCGGGCCCGCGTTCCTCTCCCGCTTCGGTGGTCGCGTCGTGAACACACACCCGGCGCTGTTGCCGTCGTTCCCTGGAGCGCACGCCGTCGCCGATGCTCTGGCGCACGGCGTCAAGGTCGCCGGGTCCACCGTGCACCTGGTGGACCACGGCGTCGACACCGGTCCCATTCTGGCGCAGGAAGCAGTGCCGGTGCTCGACGGCGACGACGAAGAGTCGCTGCACGAGCGCATCAAGATCGTCGAACGACGGCTGCTGATCGATGTGGTCGCAGCTGTCGCCGCACGTGGAGTCATCACCGATGGACGAAAGGCTCAGATCCCCAGTGAATAGCCCAGTGAATCAGCGAGCAGTCACGCGCGCTCTGGTCAGCGTGTACGACAAGACCGGGCTCGAGGAGCTCGCCGTGGGACTCCATGCTGCGGGAGTCGAGATCGTGTCCACCGGGTCGACGGCCGCCAAGATCGCTGCTGCCGGAGTGCCGGTGACGCGCGTGGAGGACCTGACTGGCTTCCCGGAGACTCTCGACGGCCGCGTGAAGACGCTGCACCCGCGCGTCCATGCCGGCGTTCTGGCGGACACGCGCAAGCCGGAGCACCTCGCTCAGCTCGAGGAATTGGGCGTCGCGCCGTTCGAACTGGTCGTCGTCAATCTGTATCCGTTCACCGACACCGTCGCATCGGGTGCATCCCCCGACGAGTGCGTCGAGCAGATCGACATCGGTGGCCCGTCGATGGTGCGTGCCGCGGCCAAGAACCACCCGTCGGTCGCCGTGGTCGTCGACCCCGCCCGCTACGACGACGTCCTGACTGCCGTCTCGGCCGGTGGCTTCTCGCTGGACGAACGTATCGCCCTCGCCGCGAACGCTTTCCAGCACACGGCGGCGTACGACGTGGCGGTGGCGTCCTGGATGACCGACGTGCTCGTCGCCGACGACTCCGAGCACTTCCCGGCGTGGATGGGCGCCACCTACGACCGCGCGTCGGTGCTGCGCTACGGCGAGAACCCGCACCAGGCCGGCGCACTGTACGTCGACCCGTCGGCCCCCGCCGGAATCGCGCGCGCCGAGCAGGTGCACGGCAAGGAGATGTCCTACAACAACTTCACCGACGGTGACGCCGCGTGGCGCGCCGCGTACGACCACGAGTTGCCGTGCGTCGCCATCATCAAGCACGCCAACCCGTGCGGGATCGCCGTCTCGACCACGGACTCCATCGCGGAGGCTCACCGCAAGGCGCACGCGTGCGACCCGGTCAGCGCCTACGGCGGCGTCATCGCCTCCAACCGCGAGATCACCGTCGAGATGGCCGAACAGGTCGCGGAGATCTTCACCGAGGTCATCATCGCGCCGTCCTACGCGGACGGTGCCCTGGGAGTTCTGCAGCGTAAGAAGAACATCCGTGTGCTGATCTGCGAGCCGCCCCAGCCGACGCCGGAGATCAAGCAGATCTCTGGCGGACTCCTGCTCCAGGATCGCGACCTTCTCGACGCCGAGGGCGACGACCCGTCGGGGTGGACTCTGGCGGTCGGTGAGCCCGCCGACGAGGCAACTCTGGCGGACCTGCAGTTCGCGTGGCGTGCGTGCCGCGCCGTCAAGTCCAACGCCATCCTCATCGCCGCCGACGGTGCCTCGGTCGGAGTCGGGATGGGACAGGTCAACCGAGTCGATTCAGCGGAGTTGGCAGTGCGCCGCGCCGGGGACCGCACCACCGGTGCGGTCGCCGCGTCCGACGCTTTCTTCCCGTTCCCGGACGGATTCCAGATCCTCGCCGCCGCGGGTGTGGCCGCCGTCGTGCAGCCCGGTGGGTCGATCCGGGACAACGAGGTCGTGGACGCCGCGCGCGAGGCCGGCGTGACGATGTACCTCACCGGCTCGCGCCACTTCGCCCACTGACCTCTCGCGAGGACCGAACGGTCAGGACCCGCCGAGGACCTTCTCGATGGGCTTGGCCAGCTTCTCCGGCTTGGTGGTCGGCCCGAAACGGTCGACCACTTGGCCGTCGGCGTCGACGAGGAACTTGGTGAAGTTCCACTTGATGCGGCTGCCGAGCATGCCCGACTTCTGTTCACGCAACCACTTGTACAGCGGATGCGCGCCGTCTCCGTTGACCTCGATCTTCTCGTGCAGCGGGAAGGTGACGTCGTAGCGCAGGGAGCAGAAGTTCTTGATCTCCTCCGCGTCACCCGGCTCCTGGTGTCCGAACTGGTCGCACGGGAAACCGAGGATGACCAGGCCCTTCGGTGCGTACGTCTTGTTCAGGACCTCGAGTCCCTCGTACTGCGGGGTGAACCCACACTGCGATGCGGTGTTGACGATCAGAAGGGGCTTGCCCTTGTAGTCGGCGAGGTCGACGGGCTCGCCGTCGATGGTCGTGGCGGTGAAGTCGTATGCACTGGTCTGGGTCACCTCTCGACGTTACCGAGTTTTCCCGGGAATCGGGTACGAGGGAGTTTGGTCCGTTCCCAGCGAGGGTAGACGCGGGCCATGACAGATCGGCACCGTGACAGCCAGGCCAGCGGCGACCCGGATGGTGGAGTCAAGGAAGGCAGCTCCGAACGGGAGCCGCGCGACGAGGAGCGCACCTTCCGCGCGCACGCCGGTGAGGCCATCGCGGATGCGCGGAACTGGCCGGGGTACTTCTTGATCGCCCTCGGACTCGGCGCTCTCGGCCTCGGACTCACCGCGGCCGGCGGCGGCTTCGAAGGATGGGCGATGATCTGCTTCCCGGCGGCTGTCGTGCTGTGGGCCGCCGGTCTCGCCGTCGTGCTGCTCGAACGCAAACGGGTCAAGAACGCCGAGGGCAAGAGTCTGACGGACCCTTCCGGGCACTGACCGGCAGGAGAACGTGCCGAAACGCGTGGAGGCTCGTACGTTGGAGAGGTGACTTCGTCTTCAGAATCCCGCCCGACCACGCTCGGTGAACTCCGCGCCTCGGGACACGTTCAGAAATCCGTCAAGAACGAACTCCGCGACAACCTCCTCGACGCCCTGCGGGAGGGCCGGGACGCCTGGCCCGGCATCCTCGGCTTCGAGAACACGGTGCTCCCGCAACTCGAACGAGCCCTTCTCGCACAACACGACGTCGTCCTCCTCGGTGAAAGAGGACAGGGCAAGACCCGCCTGCTCCGAACCCTCGCGACGCTGCTCGACGAGTGGACCCCCGTCATCGACGGCTCGGAGCTCGGCGAGCATCCCTACGACCCCATCACTCCGGCCTCGATCCGGCGCGCGGCGGAACTGGGAGACGACCTCCCGGTCGCGTGGCGGCACCGCTCGGAGCGGTACTCCGAGAAGCTGGCCACCCCCGACACGTCCGTGGCGGACCTCGTCGGCGACGTCGATCCCGTGAAGGTCGCGGAGGGGCGCAGCCTGGGGGACCCGGAGACCATCCACTTCGGCCTCGTTCCCCGCACCCACCGCGGCATCGTCGCGATCAACGAACTCCCCGACCTCGCCGAACGCATCCAGGTCTCGCTCCTGAACGTCATGGAGGAGCGGGACATCCAGATCCGTGGCTACACCGTGCGGCTGCCGCTCGACGTGCTGCTCGTCGCCAGCGCCAACCCCGAGGACTACACCAACCGCGGGCGCATCATCACCCCGCTCAAGGACCGGTTCGGCGCAGAGATCCGTACGCATTACCCCATCCTGCTGGCGGACGAGATCGCAGTCATCGAGCAGGAAGCCGACCTGACGGCCACCGTTCCGGGACACGTTCTCGAAGTGCTCGCCCGGTTCACCCGGTTGCTGCGCGAATCCGCATCGGTCGATCAGCGCTCCGGAGTCTCCGCTCGTTTCGCCGTCGCCGCTGCCGAGACCGTCGGCGCCGCAGCCGTTCACCGCGCTGCGGTCCTCGGCGAAGCCGATCCGGTGGCCCGTCCCGTGGACACGCAGACGATCGTCGACGTGCTGCGCGGCAAGGTCGAGTTCGAGTCCGGTGAGGAAGGCCGAGAGATCGAGGTGTTGAACCACCTGCTGCGACGTGCGACCGCGGACACCGCCCGCGATCTGCTGGGTGGCATCGACCTGAGTTCGTTGGTCACCGCCGTCGAGCAGGGCGAGCCCGTCGTGACGGGTGACCGTGTGACCGCCAAGGTCCTTCTCGACGAGCTGCCGGATCTCCCTGTGCTCGACGAGCTTTCGGAGCGACTCGGGGCGACGTCCGACGGTGAGCGCGCCGCGGCGGTCGAGCTGGCACTCGAAGGTCTGTACCTTGCCCGGCGCATCGGAAAGGACACCGGGGACGACGGGCAGACGGTGTACAGCTGATGGCAGGTAACTCCCGGTACGGCCCCTATGTCGACGGTCCGGACCCACTCGCGCCGCCGGTCGATCTCCGCGAAGCGCTCGACGCGATCGGGCAGGACGTACTGGAGGGCTCGTCTCCTCGTCGCGCCCTGCAGGAGATGCTGCGTCGCGGCACGAAGAACATGACGGGTCTCGACGACCTGGCGGCGCGGGCGAACCGGCGTCGTCGCGAACTGCTGAAGAACAAGAATCTCGACGGCACGTTGCAGGAGGTTCGAGAACTGCTGGACAAGGCCGTGCTCGAGGAGCGCAAGACGCTGGCGCGCGCGCTCGACGACGATGCCCGGTTCCAGGAGATGCAGATCGCGGAACTTCCACCGTCGACGGCGCAGGCCGTGCAGGAACTGTCCGACTACGACTGGCGCAGCAGCGAGGCTCGCGAGAACTTCGAGAAGATCAAGGATCTGCTCGGACGCGAGGTTCTCGACCAACGCTTCAAGGGTATGAAGCAGGCGCTCGAAGGAGCGACCGAGGAAGATCGTGCCGCCGTCGCAAAGATGTTGTCGGACCTCAACGATCTGCTCGACGCTCACGGCCGTGGTGAGAACACGGACGAGCAGTTCGAGAAGTTCATGCAGGAGCACGGGCAGCACTTCCCGGAGAATCCGGAGACGATCGACGATCTGATCGATGCGCTGGCCGAGCGTTCCGCGGCGGCTCAGCGGCTGCGGAACTCGCTGTCGCCCGACCAGCGGGCGGAGCTCGATGCGTTGGCGCAGCAGGCTTTCGGCAGCCAGGAGCTGATGAATCAGCTGGCCCGCCTGGATCAGAACCTCCAGTCGGCACGCCCCGGTGAGGACTGGGACGGAGCGCAGAAGTTCCGTGGCCAGGAGGGCATGGGACTCGGTGACGGTACCGGCGTCCTGCAGGACATCGCCGAACTGGAGGAACTGGGAGATCAGTTGTCCCAGCAGTACAACGGTGCGGCGCTGGACGACATCGATGCCGACGCCCTGCTGCGTCAGCTGGGACCGGAGGCGGCGGCCGACGCTCGCACGTTGGCCGATCTCGAGAAGGCGTTGCAGCGCGAAGGTTTCCTCGACAAGGGCGCCGACGGGCAGTGGCGGTTGTCGCCGAAAGCCATGCGGCAGTTGGGACAGTCGGCGCTGAAGGATGTCGCCGGCAGTATCGCGTCCCGACGGGGCGAGCGGGACACGCGTCGGGCCGGCGCGATGGGCGAACCGACAGGTGCGTCGCGCACGTGGGAATTCGGCGACACCGAGCCGTGGGACGTCGTGCGGACGGTGACCAATGCGGTGCTGCGGACCGCCGCCGATCCCGCGATGGACAGCAGTGCGGGGGTCCGTCTGGCGGTCACCGATGTCGAGATCAGCGAGACCGAGCAACGGTCACAGGCGGCGGTCGCGCTGTTGGTGGACACGTCGTTCTCGATGGTCATGGAGGGTCGGTGGGTGCCGATGAAGCGCACCGCGCTCGCGCTTAACCACCTCGTGAGCACCCGCTTTCGCGGGGACGACCTGACGATGATCGGCTTCGGGCGCCACGCGCAGACACTGACGCCGTCGGAACTCGCCGGTCTCGACGGGGCGTGGGACCAGGGAACCAACCTGCACCACGCGTTGATGTTGGCGGTCAAGCATCTTCGGCGGAATCCGAACGCGCAGCCGGTGGTCCTGATCGTCACCGACGGTGAGCCGACGGCACACCTCGAGCCCGACGGCCACGCGTTCTTCGACTACCCGCCACACCCCCGCACGCTGGGGTTGACGGTGCGCGAACTCGACACGCTGGCCAAGATCGGCGCCCAGGTGACCATCTTCCGGTTGGGTGACGATCCGGGTCTGGCCCGCGTCGTCGATCGGATGGCGCATCGTGTAGGCGGCAGGGTCATCGCGCCGGACCTCGACGGTCTCGGTGCCGCCGTGGTCAGCGACTACCTCACGGCCCGGAGGAAGCGCTGATCACATTCCGTTGAGGACGGTGCGTGTGCCGACGGGTGCGGCGAGTTGCAGCTCCATCGTTCCGTAGACGGCGATCATGATGCAGGACTTGTTCTTCGCCGATTCGAGGGTGCCGGTGCGCACCGTGACGGTGACCGATTCTTCGGTCTCCACCACGGTCGCATCGGCGCCGTAGCACTCGGGAGTACCGGTGACGAAGTGCACGGCGATGCGGTTGCCGGGCAACGGTGTCCACGCCTCGAACGGAGTGGACTGCGCCATGATGAGGGATGCGCCCGGGGTGAACGAGGTGCCGACCTGGTCGGCGGCGACCTGGTGGGGGACCGGAGGTGACCCGGGAACGGGTACCAGATCGGTCGGCGTGGCCGCCCCCGTCTCGATGTCGGTGGGCTCGGTGGAGTCGGAGGATCCGCAGCCGCCGAGTGCGAGACACATCAGCAACCCCAACGCGAACGACCTCATGGCCTCCACGGTAGCGCGGTTTCCGGACTAGGCGAGCAGCGCGGCGACGACGGCGATGACCGGGATGGACACGATCGTGGTGACGAAGGCCGTGTCGCGCGCCAGGACCGTGCCCCGGCCGTAGCGGGTGGCGTAGACGAAGACGTTCTGCGCGGTGGGCAGAGCGGCGATCACGACGACGGCGAACAGGTCGTGCCCGTCCAGGTTCCAGCCCCATCGCGCCAGCGCGTAGGTCAGCACCGGCAGGACCGCCATCTTGAGGAACGACGCGAGCGCGACGTCCCGACGAGGGCCGGCACCACGCTCGAGGACCTTGACGCCGTACAGCGACATCCCGAATGCCAGCAGTGCCCCCGGCACGCTGGCGCCACCGAGCAGCGTGAACGGCTGCATGACGGGATCGGGGAGGGTGAACCCGGTGATCGCGAGGGCGAGGCCCGCCAATCCGGCGAGGACGATCGGATTCTTGAACGGCGCTGCGACTATCCCGAGGAACGACGCGTCCTTCGACGACGTCGACACGTCGAGAACCGTCAGCGCCAGCGGCGAATAGATCATGATCTGGAACAGCAGCAGCGGCGCGACGAACGAGGCGTCGCCCAGCACGTACACGGCGATGGGTATGCCGAGGTTGGCCGCGTTGACGTACGACGCGGCGAGGGCCCCGATGGTCGCCTCGGGGAGTCCGCGCTTGGTCACCGTCAGAGCGATGACCAGGGAGATCGCGCCCACGATCAAGGCCCCCACCGCGGTGATGGCCAAGGTGGGGGAGAAGATCACCGACAGGTCGGCGCGCGCGAGAGTGTCGAACAGCAGGGCGGGTGTGGCGACGAAGAACACCATCCGCCCTAGAACGAGACCGCCGGACTCACCGAGCACGTGGGTACGTGCGACGACGTAGCCGATGAAGATGACCACGAAGATGACGGTGAATCCGGCGAGAACTCCTGACACGGAAGGGCCTCAGCCCCTACCGGCCTGCACTCAGCGAGTGGTGAACGGGAGGAGCGCCATCTCACGTGCGTTGCGCACGGCGGTGGCGACCTGACGCTGCTGCTGCGGGGTGAGTCCGGTGACGCGACGGCTACGGATCTTGCCGCGGTCGGAGATGAACTGACGGAGCAGGTTCACATCCTTGTAGTCGACCTCGGTGATACCTGCCGCGATCAGCGGGTTCTTCTTGGGCTTGCGATTCGCATCGTCCTTGCCCTTCTTGGACGGGGCCCTCTTCACTGCCATGTTCTCTCCACTCTTTCACCAGCTGCTCTTGTGGACGCCGGGTAGTTCCCCGCGATGTGCTCGTTCTCGAACGCCGATGCGGGACAGTCCGAATTTCCGGAGATACCCGCGCGGTCGTCCGTCCGCAGCGTCTCGATTGCGCAATCTTACCGGACTCGCATCGCGCGGTAGACGCTGGAGAGCCCGGAGGGCTGCTTCGCGGTCCGCGGCGCTCGTCGAGGGCCGACGGATCAGCTCCTTCAGCTCGTGTCGTCTGCTCGCCCAGCGAGCGACGACGACGGCTCGCTGGTCGTTCCGCGCGATCTTCGACTTCTTGGCCATCAGCGTTCCTCCCGGAAATCGACGTGTCGTCGGACGACCGGGTCGTACTTCTTCAGGACGAGGCGGTCGGGGTCGTTGCGACGGTTCTTGCGGGTCACGTAGGTGTAGCCGGTGCCGGCAGTGGACTTCAGTTTCACGATCGGCCGGACATCGGTGCTTTTCGACGCCATGTCAGAACGTCCTTCCTGCGGCGCGCAGCCGCGTGATCACCGAGTCGATGCCGTCACGGTCGATGGTCTTGATGCCCTTCGCCGACACGGTGAGTCGGACGCGTCGACCGAGGCTGGGCACGTAGTAGGTCTTCTTCTGGATGTTGGGATCCCATCGCCGACTCGTGCGGTGGTGGGAATGCGACACGGTCTTCCCGAAGCTCGGTACCCGGCCGGTGACATCGCAGTGCGCGGACATCGCGGTCCTTCCTGTTGGCAATCGCCTTGTTGATAATCGTTTTCGACAAGCGCTGCGTCGGACTGTACGCTCGGACACCGGTAAGTGAAAATCATTGTCGAAAAAGAACGTGAGGGGGATCGCTGACCATGGCGACCGACAGAAGGACTCCATTGGTCCTGGTGTGCGGACCGGCGGACCCGGGAGCAGCAGTGACCGCGTCGCTGCACGACGAGGGCACGCTGGTCCTGCATCACGACCTCTCGGACGCATCCGTCGGTGTCGTCCGCCGCCGAACCGTCCGAGTGGGCGACGACGGTGCAGTGACCACCCGCGTGGTCGATCTCGCCGGGCTGGGGTGCTGTGTGTCGTGCCTGCTGCGCGAGGATCTGCTGCCGCTGCTGCGGTCGACGTCCACCGATTCGTCGGTCCGCCGCATCGTCGTGCGAGTAGACCCGTCACTCGACGTCGAGGCGATCTGCTGGGCCGTGGAAAACACCGTCGTCACCGGCATGGTGGGACGCGTCGACGCGCCCGCATCGCACGACGTGCGGATCGAGGCGGTCATCGGCTGTGTCGACAGCGCCAGCTGGTTGTCGGACGCCACGGGTGACGAGCTGGTCGGCGAGCGCGCATTTCCCGACGGGACGGTCGATCTGTTGGACGACCGCACCGTGGCCCAGGTGGCGGTGGGGAACGTCCGCAGCGCCGACCTCCTGGTCGTCGCCGACACCGGGGTCGACCGATGGGAGGCGGCGCGACTCGCCGCCGTGCTCGAAAGGCTGTCTCCGCGGGCTCCGACGGTGTGGATCCTGCGAGGGGAGACGCCGCGCGGACTCCTGTCCCGCGTTCCCGCGACGGCTCGTCGCGGCGCCGTCGACGACGCGCATGCGCCGTTGCTCGACGGTCAACCTCCCCTGTCGTCCGAATGCGGCGTCACGCTCGTGGAGTTCTCGGATCGACGCCCGTTCCATCCCGGTCGACTGCACGCGGCGGTCGACGTACTTCTCGACGGCGTCGTCGCCACGCGTGGGCGGATGTGGGTGGCCACCCAACCCGACGCCGTGTTGTGGCTGGAATCGGCCGGCGGGGGACTCCGGGTCGCCTCGGCAGGATCGTGGCTCGCGGCGATGACGCCGGACGAGTACGAGGAGGTGCCGACGGCGCGGCGGGCTCTCGCGGCACTCGGATGGGACGACGACTTCGGTGACCGTGCGCAGTCCCTGGTCGTGCTCGTCCACGAGGCCGATCCCGAGCACGTCCACGCGACGTTGTCGGACGCACTGCTGACCGACGACGAGCTGCGACACTCCGAGCGGTGGTGCACCTGGGCCGACCCGTTCGGTCAGTACCACCAGGATCCCTGCGACACGGACGTCCATGCCGTGTCGGACATAGAGAGAAAGGCATCGGAATGAAGCACGGCGTACATCCCGACTACCACCCCGTGGTCTTCCAGGACTCGGGCACGGGATCGATGTTCCTGACCAGGTCCACAATCACCAGTGACCGCACGGTCGAGTACACCGACGGACACAGCTACCCCTTGATCGTCGTCGACGTCACCAACGAGTCGCATCCGTTCTGGACCGGGGCCGCGCGTGTGATGGACACCCAGGGGCGCGTGGAGAAGTTCGAGCGTCGGTACGGCAAGCGAGACGTATCGGCCCGAGCCGGGAAGGTCTGAGCCGTGGCCGTTCCGAAGCGGAAGATGTCCCGGTCGAACACGCGCAGCCGACGCGCGCAGTGGAAGGCCACACCGCCCGATCTGGTGCCCGTCACGGTGGCGGGAGTCGTCCACAAGGTGCCCCGTCGGCTGGTGAAGGCCGTCCAGCTCGGCGTTCTCGATCCGAAGTCGCTCTGAGCGGATACCGGGTTAGCATCACCGCATGAACGTCGACGTCACCCTGCTCCCCGGCATCGGGGTGCGCAAGGATTTCGCGTTGTCCACCGGACGACGCATCGGTGTCATCACGCGCAAGGACGGCACGAACGAGCTCATCGTGTCGAAGAAGAACGACCCGGATTCGACACAGGCTTCGATCACGCTGAGCAACGAGGAGGCCGCGGCGCTGGGCAACCTGCTGGGCACGCCGCAGCTCGTCGCGCAGCTGGGCGAGGAGCATCGCGATCTGCCGGGGATCAGGACCCGTCAGTTGCCGATCCGCGAGGGCTCCCGTTTCGACGGGCGGCAACTGGGCGACACGGCGATGCGCACCAAGACCGGTGTCTCCATCGTCGCCGTCATGCGGGCCGGTCAGGTGCAGCCGTCACCGACGCCGGACTTCACACTGGTCTCGGGCGATCTCCTGGTCGTCGTCGGCACCAGCGACGGACTCGATCACGCAGCAAAGATCCTGGGCAGCTGACGAGTGGGAGAAACAGCGCTCGAACTCACCGAGTTGGGTGCTGTCTTCTTCGCACTCGGGCTGCTCGCACGGCTGGCATCGCGGATCGGGATGTCGCCCATCCCGTTCTATCTCCTCGCGGGTCTGGCCTTCGGCAACGGCGGACTGGTCGAGCTCGACGGGATCGACGACTTCACGCACCTCGCCAGCGAGATCGGCGTGGTGCTGCTCCTTCTGCTCCTCGGTCTCGAGTACACGGCGAACGAGTTGGTCACCGGTCTGCGGAGATCCTGGACCGCAGGCCTTCTCGACCTGGTGCTGAATTTCGTTCCGGGGGCCGTGGTCGCGCTGATCCTGGGGTGGGGCCTGATCGGCGCGATCGTCCTCGGCGGCGTCACCTACATCTCCTCGTCCGGCATCGTGGCGAAGGTCCTGAGCGATCTGGGTCGCCTGGGCAACCGCGAGACCCCCGTCGTGTTGTCGATCCTGGTGTTCGAAGACCTGATGATGGCGTTGTACCTACCGATCCTCACGGCTGTGCTCGGCGGGGTCAGCCTTCTCGGCGGCGCAGAAGCAGTGGGCATCTCTCTGCTGGTGGTGACCGTGGTGCTCCTTGTCGCGCTGCGCTACGGCTGGGTGGTCTCGGCCATCGTCGACAGCAAGGACCGGGAGGTGGTGCTGCTGAAGGTGTTCGGCGCGGCACTGCTGGTGGCCGGTGTCGCGTCGGCGATGCAGGTCTCCGCGGCGGTCGGTGCGTTCCTGCTGGGGATCGCGATCTCGGGGTCCACCGCGCAAGCGGCGACGCGCGTGCTCGAACCGCTCCGTGACCTGTTCGCCGCGGTCTTCTTCGTCGTGTTCGGGTTCAACACCGATCCGCGATCCATCCCTCCCGTGCTGGGGTACGCGATCGTCCTGGCGCTCATCACCGCCACGACGAAGGTGGCGACCGGAGCGTGGGCCGCCCGCCGCATCGGTGTGGGGCAGCTCGGCCGGATGCGTGCCGGCGCCGCGCTGATCGCGCGCGGCGAATTCTCCATCGTCATCGCGGGTCTGGCCGTGGCCGCCGGGGCGGTGGAGGACGAACTGGCCGCGCTGGCCACGGCCTATGTGCTCATCATGGCCGTCGTCGGCCCCATCGCAGCCCGCGTCGTCGAGCCGGTGACTCAGCGGGTGATGGACGCACGGGCTCGTTGAGCGCAGCTTTCGCA
>NZ_JXQS01000030.1:0-34673 GCF_000834565.1 Rhodococcus sp. MEB064 | reverse complement strand
ACGCCGCCCGCCACGCCCTCTCGGGGTGCGGCGGGCGTCGTTCGTTCGTGCAACTGTGACACAAATCACGTTTGAGGAGCAGCCGAGCGTATTATGTCCGATTCGCTGTTTTGCCGTCACAACCGTTGATCGATCGGCGGATCGTGGCCGGTCGACGTGTGCGCGACGGTTTCCTGTGAGCGCCGACCTCTGCCGGTTCGTGTGACGGCCGGTACCGATAGTCGGACGGCAAGAAAGGCGGAACGTTCGGTATGTGAAAGCCGAGTAATGGTTCTACAGTTCGCTCGCAGCCATTGAGGAATGGCGCTACGAGCCGAAACGGGGACCGCCATGACGACCGATCTCATCAACCATCAGGAACCGGATCGGCGCGACGACCGGCGCCGTAAGGTTCGTGCGTTGCTCGCGGGCGGACTTGTTCTGGGCATCGGAGCGGCGGTCACCCTGGCGGCATGGACCGACAACGTGTTCGGACAGGCCCAGTTCACAGCCGAGAACTGGAACGTCCAGGGTGACTTCTCGGCCGCGGGCTCCGGCGCGTGGCAGGAGTACAACACCACGGGGACCGCAGGAACGTTCAACTACACGACCGGTTTCGCGGCCTTGAGCCCCGGCACGACGGTGTATGCCCCCGTCGCTCTGCGTGTCGGCCTCGGTCCCACGGCGGGCGGCGCATACGACGCCGCGGTGACTCTCGTCGGTGCGACTCCGACGACGGGACCGCTGACGTCCTTCCTTACCTACCAGGTGGTCAGCAATGTCACGGCCGCCAACTGCACCGCAGGAACGATCACCGGTGGGGCGAGCGTCGTCGCGGCGGGAAGCACCCTGGGAACAGGTAGTGCTGCCAAGGCCATTACTCTCCCCAAGGCCGGCACTGCTCTCCCGCTCTGCTTCGCGGTCACGCTGCCCGCGAGCGCCACGGCGGACCAGGTTGCCGGCAAGACCACCAACACCCTGACGTGGCAGTTCCAGGCCGAGGCGGTCGTCCCGGCCACTCCGTAATCGATCGCTGGATCATCTCGACATGTCTCGACATGCAGCCGGTAGCGCCCCGGCCCGGATCTCCGACATCGGTCGGCGGATCCGGGTCGGTGCCGCGCTGGGACTCGTCGGCGGAGTCGTCGTGGCGGCGGTGACGGCTACCGACGTCGCAGCATCGTGGACCGACAAGGTCCTGGGTGGAACATCCTTCTCGACACAGGCTTTCGGTTTCGAATCGTCGGTGAGCGGAGGCGCGTACTCGATGCATCCGCAGAGCGCGCCGGCTCTGCTCTCGCTGACACCCGCGGCGCCCCTGCTCCCGGGCGAGTCGTCCTACGCCCCGATCTCCTTGCGCGCTGCCGTCGGTTCGCCGACCGTGGCAGTGACTGTCGACGGTACGACGCCGACGGGCACGGGTCTGGGAGAGGTGTTGCAGTACGCGGTGATCCGATCGACGATCTGCGGCAGTGCTGCGTTCACCTCGACCGCGTCGTACGTCGTCGGTTCCTCGACGGGCGGTGTCGCGATGTCCGCGGATTCGGCTACCGGCGCCGTGATTCTCCCGGCGGGATCACCTGGTATCGCGGGTTCCGTTGTGCCGCTGTGCTTCCGGGTGACTTTGCCGGACACTCTCGCGGTGTGGACCAGCTCGGCAGCCGCGTCGAAATCTGTGTCCGCCACCTGGACCTTCCCGGGTACCGCGTGACCGACCATTCTTCCGCATCACCAGAAAGCACACGTGACATGTCGACTCGACACGCAGCCCGTCCCCGACGCCGTTCGGCCGTGTCGCGTGCGGGTGACGTGGTGCTGAACGTTCTCGCACTCGGCGGTGTGGTCTGCATCGTTCTGGTGATCCTGTCCTTCACCATGAACATCTCGTTGATCATGTTCAAGACGGGGTCGATGGCGCCGACCATCCCGACCGGTTCCCTCGCCGTCGTCCGAGAAGTCCCTGCAGACTCGGTCGTTCCCGGGGATGTCGTGACCGTCGACCGGGTCGGAGAGCTTCCGGTCACGCATCGAGTGGTGGAGACGTCGCCGGGACGCGACGGTGACACGTTCCTCGAGTTGAAGGGCGACGCCAACGAGTACGAGGACCCGGCGGGTTACAGCGTGCGGGAGGTGCGCAAGGTCCTCTGGTCCGTACCCGGCCTCGCGAAGGTCGTCGTGTGGTTCTCGAATCCCATCGTTCTCGGCCTGCTGACCATCGGCATCACCGTGTTGGTCGTGGCGATGTTCTGGCCACGGTCACCGAAGCGGCAGCAATGACCACCCATCGCTCATGCCCGGCAGCGCTCGCCCTCGCCGCCCTGCTTCTGACCATCGTGTCGACAGTGCTGCGAACCGAGACCACCGACGCCGCCTGGCAAGGACGCGACCATGCTGCGGCCACCGTGACGAGCGGGTCGTGGCCCAATGCCGGAAGCGCCTACGCGGAAGTCGGCCGCGTCGCCTCGGCGTCGGGCGTCGCGTTCGATCTGTTGAGGGGCGGAACCAACCCACCGTGGCCGGGACCGTCGTCAGCCAGGTCGCAGGCGGTTCCGGGTACGGCGACCGGAACGACGGCCGGGCCCTACAGCAGCGCCGGGGTGCTCGGTCTGGCCAACGAGCTGACCTCGCGAGGCGCAGTCGCCGGGACACCGATCACGGGCGCCGCGTGTGCGGCCTACGGATGGGCACCTGCGACTCCTGCGCCGTGTGTCACGGTTCCGTCGCAGAGAGTGAACGCGAGTGCGACTCTCTCCTCCTACACGCTGTACGCATCACTGCTCTCGCTCCTGGGGCTGGGTTCGACGGACGTGGTCGCAGTTCCGTCCCCCGTGACGTCCTCCGTGTCCTGTGACCTGACGTCGTCCGGTCCCACGTACACCGCAGCCGCTCCGAGTGCCGCCAACGTGACGGCATCGAACCCCCGCGGCTCGATCTCCGTTCGAGGCGGAAGCGTCGTTGCCGTACCGCCCGCAGGCGGCACGACGTCGTTCGACTTCCCTCAGAGCGGATCGACAGTGGTCGTTCCCGGAGTGTCGGGGACTCTCCGCAGTGTCATCGGCACGACGACGTCCGCACGCTCGAGCCTCGTGCTGGAGAACGGCAGGATTCTGCGGCTCGGAGTTCTCGGGAACATTCTGCTGGACATCAGGTTCACGCTCGTTCTCGTCGACGCGGCGTGTGGAAGCGGAGCGACGGGTCCTGTCGCGACCACCGCTGCCGTTGCCGCGCGTGTCGCGGCCCCGGAACAACCGACTACGACGACTGCGCCCACGACTGAACCCGCCACGACGACAGCGCCCACGACTGAACCCGCCACGACGACAGCGCCCACGACGTCGATTACCACGACGTCGGAGGATGCCACCACGACCTTCGAGGCCACAACGACGAAGACGACGACACCGCCTGTCACCAGCACGACGACACCGCCTGTCACCAGCACGACGACACCCCCTGCCGTGACGTCGTTCTCGGGGTCGGGTGCTGTCACAGCCATCACGACGTCCGGCGGGACCCGGTGCACGGTCGGCTCCGACGCCGTTAGCTTCGCGTGTTCCGACGGCTCTGTCCTTACCTTCGATCCGGATGCACTGACAGCAGTAGGTGTGGCTGCGAACACGATGGACGGCCTATGGACGCCGGTCACCACCGCCGGTGACGTGGTGACGGTCGCAGCCGCGATGCGCGGCTGATCGTTTGTCCACGGCCCTCCGCGGGTAGCCACCATGCGTGACTTCCCCCGCCGTTCTGTTCGACATCGACGGCACACTCGTCGATTCCAACTACGCGCACGTCCACGCATGGGCGCGAGCGTTCGCCGATGCGGGGATCGCCGCCGACTCGTGGCGTATCCACCGCTCGATCGGAATGGACGGCGCGAAGCTGCTGTCGTCGCTGGCCGGCGACGCGGACGAGGCCGCTGCCTCGCATGCGAAGGAACTGCACACGCAGTACTACGAGGAGATGTCCTCCCTGCTGTCGCCGCTGCCCGGTGCGCTCGATCTGCTCGGCGCGGTAGCGGACCGCGGGCTGCAGGTCGTTCTGGCCACCTCGGCTCCGGAGAACGAACTCGCGATCCTTCGCGGTCTACTGGGGGTCGAGGAGATCGTCTCGGAGTTGACGTCGTCGGAGGATGTGGAGACGGCGAAACCGGAGCCGGGCATCGTTCGTATCGCGCTGGACAAGGCCGGGGTCGACGCTGATCACGCCGTGTTCGTCGGCGACTCGGTATGGGACGTCGAAGCGTCCGTGGCCGCCGGTGTCCCCTGCATCGGTGTGCGGAGCGGCGGAGTGTCGGCCGCCGAGTTGATCGATGCGGGAGCCGTTGCGGTGTATGACGATCCGGCCGATCTACTGGCGAACCTCGACAGTTCCATGGTTGCGCGCCTCGGATGAGAGAGAACGACTACGCGGCGATCGAGGACTACGCCGCGATCGGCGACGGCCGAACCGTCGCGCTCATCGCGAACGACGGACGTATCGACTGGTTCCCGGTGCCCAACCTCGACACGCCACCGGTGTTCGCGGCGCTGCTCGACGCCGATGCCGGTGGGTACATCTCGATGCGGCCGGCGGCGGACTTCACGGCGACGCGTCGCTACGCGGACGGCTCGAACGTCCTGGTGACCACGTTCACCACGGATTCGGGTGTCGTGAACGTGACCGATTCGCTCAATACCGGAGTGGCGGGCCGTCTTCCGTGGACCGAGCTCGCCCGACGCATCGAGGGCGTCGAGGGCAGCGTCGACATGGAGTGGACAGTGGCGCCCGGAACGTGCCTGGGGACCGCGTCCCCGTGGTCGTACGAGACCGTGCACGGGACGGTACTGCGGGTGGACGGCGTCAGCCTCGGTGTGCGGACGATGAATGCCGACGACGTCGAGCTCGGATCCCGTTCCATCAGTGGGCGATTCACCACCGAGGTCGGTACCCGGTCACTGGTCGCCGTGGTCGGCACCGAGGTGGAGCCGCTGTATCTCCCGGTGCCGGAGGATGTCGATGCAGGAATCGACCGGACGATCACCAACTGGCAGATGTGGTCCGAAGAATTCCGATACGACGGACCCTGGCACGACGAGGTCCATCGCAGTGCCCTTGCCTTGAAGTTGTTGTTGTACAGCCCGTCCGGTGCCATCGCGGCTGCTGCGACGACGTCGCTCCCGGAGCGGTGGGCCGGTGCGAAGAACTGGGACTACCGCTACGCGTGGGTGCGCGACGCTGCCTACACGATCAAAGCGCTCATCCGTTTCGGTCTTCGCGAGGAAGTGCACGCCGCGGTCGCCTGGTTGCTGCGCATCATCCGCAGCAACGAGCAGATCACGCAGGTGTTCTATACCTTCGACGGTGAAGTTCCCGCGGGGTCGAGCTATCCGGACGTTCCGGGGTGGCGCGGCATCGGCCCGGTCGTCAACGGCAACGAGGCGGCCACGCAGCTCCAGCAGGGTATCTTCGGCGACCTGTTCGACATCGTGTCGCTGTACGTCGACGCGGGCAACATCCTCGACGCCCCCACCGGCCGACTGCTCGCGCAGATCGCGGACACCACGTGCGACATCTGGCGACGCAAGGATGCCGGCATGTGGGAGCTGCCCACCGAGCAGCACTACACGTCCTCGAAGATGGGTTGCTGGCACGCGCTCGATCGCGCCGTCCACCTCTCCGAGCAGGGCATGATCCCGGGTATCGCGGATCGGTGGGTGACCGAGCGCGACCATATCGCGCAGTGGATCGCGGACAACTGCTGGTCCGAGTCTCGCGGTGCGTACATCTGGTACCCGGGAACCGATGAACTGGATGCATCCGTGCTGCTGCACGCGGGCAGTCGGTGCGTCGACGACGACCGTATGTCCCGGACCGTGGACGCTCTTCGCGACGAACTCGGCTCCGGAGATCATCTCTACCGCTACTCCGGAATGCGGATGGTGGAGGGCACCTTCGTCGCCTGCTCGTTCTGGGTCGTCAGCGCACTGGCCAAGCTCGGCCGCGACGAGGAGGCCTCCGCTCTGATGGACCGGCTCGTCACGACCGGCAACGACGTCGGGCTCTTCGCCGAGATGATCGACCCCGACCGATCCGCCGAGGGCGAACCCTCGACGTTCCTGGGCAACTTCCCGCAGGGCCTGTCCCATCTGGCGCTCATCAACGCAGCGCTGACACTGGCCAGCGGTCACGACCACACGACCTCCGACACACGAAAGTAGGACCACACATGGACCTCGGAATCACGGGACGCACAGCAGTCATCACCGGAGCGGATTCGGGAATCGGCTGGTGCACAGCGCAGATGCTTCTCGACGAGGGCGTCCGAGTCTTCGTCACCGACAAGGACCAGGACAAGCTCGCTGCCGGTGCGGCAGAACTGACGGGGCCTGACGGATCCGTCACCGCGTTCGCCGCCGACGTGACCAAGCCGGCCGAGGTGGAGGCGCTGCATGCCAAGGCTGTCGAGGCGCTCGGCACCGTCGACATCCTCGTGCAGAGCGCCGGGATCACCGGCGCGCAGGGCATGTTCCACGAGATCGACGACGACGGCTGGTCATCCACCATCGAGGTCGACCTTCTCGGTCCGGTGCGCGTCGTGCGCGCGTTCCTCCCGGAGCTGCGCCAGGGCGGGTGGGGACGCATCGTGCTGCTGGCATCGGAAGACGCCGAGCAGCCCTACATCGACGAATTGCCGTACTGCGCAGCGAAAGCCGGGATCCTGTCGCTGGTCAAGGGATTGTCCAAGACCTATGCGTCCGAGGGTGTCCTGGTCAATGCGGTGTCTCCTGCCTTCATTCACACGCCGATGACCGACGCGATGATGGACAAGCGCGCCGACGAGCGCGGTACCGATCGCGACGAGGCCATCGAGAGCTTCCTGAAAGAGGATCGGCCGTTCATGGAACTCGGTCGACGGGGTACCCCGGAGGAAGTGGCGTCGGTGGTCGCGTTCCTGTGTTCGGAGCGTGCCAGCTTCGTCAACGGCTCCAACTACCGCGTCGACTCCGGTTCGGTCGCGACCATCTAGAGAGGACCACTTCCCATGACCCGTTTCGGATACACCCTCATGACCGAGCAGAGCGGCCCCAAGCAGCTCGTCGACTACGCGGTGAAAGCGGAGAACGTCGGCTTCGACTTCGAGGTGTCGAGTGATCACTACTCGCCGTGGCTGTCCTCGCAGGGGCATGCCTCCTACGCGTGGACGATGCTGGGTGCGGTGGCGCACGCGACATCGACGGTCGATCTCTACACGTACGTGACCTGCCCCATCATCAGGTATCACCCCGCGGTCGTCGCGCAGAAGGCCGCGACCCTACAGATCCTGTCGGACGGCCGTTTCACCCTCGGTCTCGGCAGCGGGGAGAACTTGAACGAGCATGTGGTGGGCCAGGGTTGGCCGTCGGTGGACAAGCGCCAGGACATGTTCGAGGAAGCCGTCAAGATCATTCGGCAGTTGCAGTCGGGGGAGCTGGTCACGTGGGAGGGCGAGCACTACCGGGTCGACTCCGCCCGGCTGTGGGACACCCCCGACACACCGTTCGAGATCGGCATCGCGGTCTCGGGGTCGAAGTCCATCGAGCGTTTCGCCCCGCTCGGTGACCACATGATCTCGACCGAGCCCAGGTCGGAGCTGGTCCAGGGCTGGGACAAGGCGCGGCACATCGGCACCGGTCTGAGTCGTGACTCGAAGAAGATCGGGCAGATCCCCATCTGCTGGGGTCCCGACGAGGACGAGTCGATCCGGATCGCCCACGATCAGTTCCGTTGGTTCGCCGGTGGCTGGGCCGTGAACGCGGATCTTCCGACGACGGCCGGTTTCGCCGGTGCCACCCAGTTCGTCCGACCCGAGGATGTCGCGGGGACCATCGCCTGTGGTCCGGACCTCGATGCGATCGTCGAGAAGGTCAAGCCCTATTGGGAGGCAGGATTCACCGACATCGCCCTGGTGCAGGTCGGCGACGAGACGCAGGATCGATTCCTCGCCGAAGCCGCCGGCCCGTTGCTCGAGAAGCTTCGCTCCGCCTCGTCGTAGAGAAGATCAGAGCGCCGGTCCACGCACAGCGTCGTGGGCCGGCGGATCTGTGTCGTCGGACATCCTGTCGCGCAGCGACTCCGAGTTCAGCAGCAGGTTGAGCACGACCGCGCACAGCGCACCCGCACTGATGCCGGAGTGGAAGATGGTCTGGAACCAGTCGGGGAACTTGTCGTAGAGGTCGGGGGAGACGGTCGGAAGCAGGCCGACTCCGACGGAGACAGCCACGACGAGGATGTTCGTGTTGTTGAACCGCACCTGTGCCAGTGTTCTGACGCCGCTCGCGGCGACCATGCCGAACAGCGCGATGCCGGCTCCGCCGAGCACGGGTAGCGGAACGCCTTCCACCACGGCGCCGAGCTTCGGCAGCAGGCCGAGCAGGATCAGGATGCCGCCGGCGAACGTGGCGACGTGTCGAGTCTTGACCCCAGTGATCGCGACGAGGCCCACGTTCTGTGCGAATGCGGTGTACGGGAACGTGTTGAAGATGCCGCCGAGCATCGTCGACAATCCGTCCGCACGGAGTCCGTCGGCCAAGCGGCGAGGCGGAACCTTCTTGTCGACGATCTCGCCGACAGCGATGATGTCGCCCGTGGTCTCGGTCATGATGACCAGCGCCACGATGCACATGGTGATGATCGCGCTGATCTCGAACGTCGGGAACCCGAAGTGGAACGGCGTGGTCACGCCCACCCAGTCCTGCTCGGCCACTCCACTGAAATCGGTGAGGCCGAACGGTATCGAGATGACGGTGCCGATGACGAGGCCGAGCAAGATGGACAGGCGTTTCGCCGGTGCGGGCCCGAAACGTTCGATCAGCAGAATGATCAACAGGGTGAGCGCGCCCATGCCGATGTACTTCGGTTCACCGAAGTCGTCCGCACCGGTGCCGCCGCCGAACCATCCCGCCGCGACCGGCATCAGCGAGAGCCCGATGATCAGGATGACCGTTCCGGTGACCAACGGCGGAAACAGATGCAGGAGTTTCGCGAACACCGGAGCCAACGCCATCATGAAGATTCCAGAGGCGATCACGGAACCGTAGATGGCGGTGACGCCGTACTGCGAGCCGATCGCGATCATCGGTGTCACCGCCGCGAATGTGCATCCCTGCATCAGCGGTAGCCGCACGCCGAATCGCCAGAAACCCACCGCCTGGATCAGCGTGGCGATTCCCGCCACGAACAGATCCGCGGTGATCAGGTACGGGAGATCGCTCGACTGCAGTTCGCCCGCAGCGACGAGAGCACTGCCGACGATCAGCGGGACGGCGACCGCACCCGCGTACATCGCGAGCACGTGCTGCAGGCCCAGTGGCGCCAGCACGGACAGAGGCGGGATGTCGTCGACCGGATGTGTGCCCGCTCGACCCCGTGTGAACTTCGACAACGACACCATGGGAACAGTGTCGGCGCCGTCGGTTTCGTTTGCCGTGTTTCCCGGTTTCCGGATCGTTACGAGTGGACGACCCGAGGTCAGGAAGCGCCGAGGACGTGCTGCACCGTTCGTGGTTCGCGGCCGAGGAGCGCTGCCAGCAAGGGATCCGTCGCAGCGAAGCCTCCCTGGTGGGCGGCCTGGAATATCCCGAGCGTGAAGCGCGCCATGAATTCGTTCGTTCCTTCTGCGACGCGCGCCGCGACCCACTGCTCCTCTCCGACCACCTCGAGGGAGATCTCGCGGCCCACGGAGGCGGATGCGAGGGCGACGACTTCCTCGAACGTGAGCGCGTCCCGCGCCGTCACCGTCGCAGGTCCATCGATACCGTCCGCCGAGGCAAGGATGACGGCGGCCGCCTCCGCGGAGTCCTCCCTCGCGGTCCACGACACTGCGCCGTCGACGGGGATGGAGACGACGCCGGTGTCGCGCCAGTCGCCCATCACGAGGTCCAGGCTGTGCGCGTAGAAGCCGTTCCGCAGGGCCGTCCACGGCACTCCGCAGGCGGCGAGTGCAGTCTCGGTGGCCGCGTGATCACGTGCCGGGCGGAAGGGGCTGTCGGCAGCGGCTCCCTGATGGCTCGTGTAGAGGATGCGTCCGACACCGGCCGCCACTGCCGCGTCGATTGCCCTGGTGTGCAGCGCAACGGCGTCGGCACCGGGGTCGCTCGAGGACACGAGAAGTACCTGGTCGGCGCCGGCGAACGCCGTGGACAGCGACGACGGATCGGCATAGTCGGCGTGTCGCACCTCGACGCCGACATCTGCGAAACGGCGTGCCCGGGCGGTGTCGCGCACGGCGACGGCGATGTCGGACGCCGGCAGGCGCTCGAGCAGGTGGTCCGCGGTGGCACCGTTGAGTGCCCCGGTTGCTCCGGTGACGACGATCATGAGTTCTCCTGTTATCGACGATATCAAAAGCAGAGTATCACTGGAAACGCAGTGATACCACGGTCTTGTTATCGTTGCTACGTGGCAGACGCGCGTACGACACCCCGAGACGGCACGAGGTCGAGAATCGTCGGCGTCGCAGCGAACCTGCTGCAGGAACGAGGTCGATCCGCGGTGACGACCCGTGGTGTCGCCGATGCTGCGGGGGTGCAGGCACCCACGATCTATCGCCTGTTCGGCGACAAGGAGGGTCTCCTCGACGCCGTCGCCGAACACGTCATGGCGACCTACGTGACATCGAAGGCGGTCGCTGTCGATTTCGAGATGGCCGGCGACGGCGACCCTGTCGACGATCTCCGCGCGGGATGGCGTGCACAGATCGACTTCGGACTCGCCAATCCCACCTTGTTCGCGCTTCTCAGCGATCCCTTGCGCGGGCGAGAGTCTCCGGCAGCCCGACAGGGACTGTCGATTCTCGCGGCGCGAGTGCACCGTGTCGCCCGCGCCGGGCGGCTGTCCGTGAGCGAGAAGCGAGCAGTCGACATCGTCCACGCGGCAGGCACGGGTGCAGTTCTGACCATTCTCGCGACGCCGCCCGCCGACCGTGACCCGGGGCTCGCCGACGACCTGTTCGACGCTGTGATCCGCCACATCGTCGTCGACACCCCCGCGCGGTCGGAACCGTCGGTGGTCACGTCCGCGATCGAATTACGCTCCACTGCTGACGATTCGGATGCCCTCACGGCATCGGAGCGCGCCCTCCTGATCGAATGGCTCGATCGGATCTCGGCACCGCGGTGAGGTCACGCCCTCAGGTACTTCCGGCCGCGCCGCCGCCCCCGCCTGCGCCGCCGCCGGACACCGTGGCGGAGCTGCCACTGCTCGACGCGAACACCGACGAGAAGACCGCCCAGTTCATCAGCGCGGGGTCGGCTGCGTAGCCGGCGGGTGAGGTGAACGCGCGCAGGGACGTTCCGCCGTCCGTGGCCGCCTCGAGTCGCTTCGCGAACACCGAACCGAGGCCCAGCGCGACGATGTCAGGGAGTGCCGCGTCGAGATCGACGACGGCGTCGTCGTCCTTCGCTGCCTGCTTCAGTCCGTCGCGGTAGGCCTCCCACGGGCGGGCCGCGTCGAGTCCCGCGACCGAGAAGCCGGAGTACGCGACGGCCATGACGAGTCCCGCGAGAAGAAGGATCGCGCCGGGGATCGCGGCGACCAGCATGACGAGTGCGCCGGAGGCGGCGACGACGCCCGCGCCCACCATCACGACGCCGCCCAGCACCGCAAGTCCGGCAAGGCTCCACCGCGGGCGTGCTGTCCCGTGCTGCTTCCACCCGTTCGTCTCCAGCACGGCATCGACGACGCCCTTCGTCGTGCCGTGGCCCTGGCCG
The DNA here is from genome assembly GCF_000834565.1 of Rhodococcus sp. MEB064. Taxonomy (NCBI): domain Bacteria; kingdom Bacillati; phylum Actinomycetota; class Actinomycetes; order Mycobacteriales; family Nocardiaceae; genus Rhodococcus; species Rhodococcus sp. MEB064. The sequence continues at coordinate 22,965 of NZ_JXQS01000030.1, read as the reverse complement.
ATCTTCGCCAGCGCGGTGCTCGACACGACGTCGCCGTCGGCCTTCTCGGACAGCATCGACCAGACGGCGTCCTGCACGTCGCCGCGCACCTTGCCGTGATCGAGCAGTCGGACGCGGGCCTTGGGCTTGCCGCCGAACTTCCCGGTCGCCGTGTCGGCCTCGATGCTCAGTGCGTCGGCCGCGGCGAGAGCGAGCACGGTCGCCGGCACCGCACTCGCCTGCGCTCCGCGGTGGACCAGGGCGGTCGCGACGGCAGGATCGGTGTCGCGGTCGGGTCGATACGTCGTCGGGGGCTGCGCTGAAACCGTGGGTTGCGGGCGGCGACGGTAGATCGACCAGGCACCGGCCATGCCGAGGAGAACGACCGCCAGACCGGTCCACGGCAGCCAGGTCGATCCCGGCCCGTCCGCGAACTCGTCCAGCGCCGTCACCGGAGGCCCGGATCGGATGGACGACTGCAGACGGTCGATGCCGTTCGTCAGACTGCCGGCGACATCACCGTCGCGCAGCGGCGGAATCAGCGCGTCCTCGATGATCGCTTCCTGCTCGTCGCCGGGAACGTTGCCGTCGTCGAAGGTCGATCCGAGGAAGATGCCTGCACGTGCCTCGTCGACCGTGCCCGGCTCCCGATTGATCAGGATGGCACCGGCGGTGTCCTGCTCGACACCCGCCGCCGCCACCCACGCCTGCTGCAGCGCTTCCACCTGATCGAGGGTGTCGTCGGAGTCGGCGTCGAGTTCCCGCACGTAGGCGATGACGTCGGCTCCGGTGTCCGACCTGACCTCGTCGAGTTGCCGCTCGAGACGCTCCGACTGCGCCGCGTCGAGGGAGTATCCCGTGCTGTCGTAGACGCGTTGTCCCGCGGTGAGACCGTCGAACTGCAGATCCTGCGTCGACGAGCTGTCCGAACAGCCGACGAGACCGAATGCTGCTGTCGCCGAGATGACCAGAACCGCGAGCCGGGTGCGTCTCATGGGGTCATGATAGGCAGACTTCGCGGTCCGTTACCCCCGCTGAGTGGATATCAACGATTGTCGACGGCCTCTGCCAACTCGCGCAGACGCGGCAGCGCGCGGTCGGTCAGCAACTGCTCACGGGTCTCCGCGGACACCGCCATGCTGTCCTTCCACAGGGATCGGCCCGCCATCGCGCCGCTGGCGCCGTTGGCGACCGCGGTGCGGACCTGCTCGATGAAGGTCTCGTGATCGACACCGGCCGACAGCACGGCCCAGGGAACACCGTTCGCGGCGGCGGTCACCGCGGCGCAGGCCTCGGCCGACCCCGGGTACTGCAGCTTGAGCACCTTCGCGCCGCACTCGACGGAGATGCGTGCCGACTCCGCGACGAGGGACGGGAAGCGCTCCGCGTAGTCGACGGCGGATTCGCCCTCGAGGCGGTAGGTCAGGATCTCGACGATCAGCAGCAGACCCTCCGCCGAGCATGCCTTGACCAGCTCGGCGATCTCCTGGCCGACGCGGGAATCCGCGGTCTGGCGGTCAGGTCGCATGTACCACAACATCTTTGCGACGTCGCCGCCCAGATCGCGGACCACGCGCGGTGTCACACCGTCGACGAAGCGGGTGAACTTGAGGCCGTCCACGGTCTCGAATCCCGAGGCGTCCATACCGACCACGAGTGCGGTGTCACGGGAGAGTGTGCCCTCGTCGACGACGCGGGGGAGTGCCACCTCGGGATCGAGAAGGATCGCGGGGGCGTGGTTGCCCAGGTACTTCACCAGGTCGCCCTTGGCGTCGGCGAGTTGGTCCTTCGAGATCGAGTCGGGGCCGTCCGGAGCGTCGTTCATGACGGCCTTCATGCCGTTGCGCTGGTCGCCGGCGACGATCAGCATGTTGCCGTTCGCCGTGGAGATGGCGGCCATGCCGCGTCGTTCCAGGGTTGTGAGGTCGTTCATGTGTGAGCTCCTGTCGGTGGTGCGAGGTGGGGTCGAAGTGCTCGAATCGAGCAGTCTGGAAGCGAAAAGTGCTGCGCCGTAGGCGGTGTCCTGGGCGCGGCCCGACGTGGTGATGTCGGGGAGGACGGCAGCGCGAGCGGTGCGGACGCACGTCATGCTCGCCCAGCCGCCGGTGAGGATGCTCCTCCGCGCCGGCTGGACCTCACGGTCCAGCGCCTCCACGAGCAGGGCCACCTCGTCGTTGCCGTGCAGCAGCACTGCCCGGAACAGCTCGGCAGCATCGACGCCGTCGGTACGGATGGTCAGCGACAGCACGCCGTCGTCGTTCCGTGCGCCGGAGACAGCGATACCGCCCTCGGCGACCGCGCTCTCCGACGGGAGTGCCTGGACGCGGGCGTCCAGTGCGTCGCGTCCGGCGCGGTCGGTGATGTCGCACAACTGAAGTGCGCGCCGCATGAGCAGGCCCGACTTCACCCCTGCCACGAGCACGTACTTACCGGGAACGACATGGCGAACGGTGTCGATCAGATGCTCGGCCAACCGTGCACGGCTCGACGCGGGCAGTGGCTCGTCGAGCACGCGGAGCAACACCTCCGCCGTGCCCATCGACACGAGGTAGGTGTCACTGTCGAGCGTCCCACCGGAGATCGCCGAGACGAGGTGATCGTGACCTGCGACAGTCAGTGCTGCACCGTTCACGGCGTCGGGAACCCATGGCGCGTCGGCAATTCCGAGCGCTGCACCGGCTGCGGTGAGCGGAGGGAGGAAGGACGGCTCGATGCCCAGGTAGGCGAACATGTCGAGCCAGGGAGCGCCCGTGTCCTGGTCGAGCAGGCCGGTGCGGGACGCCAACGAGTACTCGCTGATCACGTCACCGCCGAGGGCGGCGACGACGAAGGCAGGCAGGTCGAGCCATCGCAGACCGGCGAGGTCGAGTCCCCGGTCGCGGAGATGGAGAATCTTGGCGACGGACACCTGCACTCCGAGCGGGATTCCCGTGACACCGGCGAACGCATCCCGCAGGGTCGCAGGAACGGCGGCCACCTGTTCTCCACCACGCGGGTCGAACCAGGCGAAGGCGGGCGCGACGACCTGCAGGTCGGAATCCACCAGGAACCCGGTCTCGCCCATTCCCGACACGGCTAGCGCGGCGAGGCGTGCATCGGAGTAGCCGGTGGCCTCGGGCAGACGTCGGGCGACCACATCGAGCAGCCGACGGACCGTGTCCAGCAGGTCGCCGGCGGTCATGTCGGTCGTACCGCCGGGACCGTGGCTCCACGGCGTCGGGAGTTGCTCGATCAGGACCTCGTCACCCGACGCGTCGCTGACGAGGATCTTGATTCCGGTGCTGCCGAGGTCCAGACCTGCGACGAGTGTGGTGCTCACGGGCGGTACCGCTTTCGGGCGAGGGGAGTCTGTCGGTGTTCGGGGAGCAGGTGCGACGTGCGCTCGACGACCGTGGTCTCGGCGACGTCGGAGATCGGTTCGAGGGTGGGGTCGTCGAACAACCTCAGCAGGCGGTCGACGGCGAGAGACCCGATCTCGTAGGGGTTCTGGTCGATGCAGGTGACCGGCGGATCGACGGCATCGGCCAGCGCGAAGCTGCCGAACGACACCATCGCGACATCCGTCCGCTCGATCTCGTGCAACAGCGAGACGACGGCGCCGGCATGGCGTGCGTTCGAGACGAACAGCGCGGTCGGTGGATCGGGCAGCGCGAGGAGATCGCGGACAACGGGACGCGCTGCGTCCGGTGACGGGAGAACGTCGGGGGCGAGCGCGGCATCGACCGCGATCCCGTGGTCCGTCATCGCGTCGAGGTAGGCATCGCGGCGGCGACGGGCCGTCTGCAACCGCGCGTCGAACCCGACCAGTGCGACGCGGCGGTGACCTGCGTCGAGAAGCACCTGGACCGCTCGGCGAGCCGCCGCGTAGTCGTCGACGGTGACGGAATGGAAGCCGGGAACGGAGCGGTCGACGGTGACCACCGGCAGCGTTCGACGGCGGGGCGTCAAGAACGCGCTGTGGTCGCCGACGGGGGCCAGCACGATACCCCGCACGTGCTGTCCGGCCAGGCGCTCGAGCTGGGCCAGTTCGCGCTCGGGGTCGAAGCCGGAACTGCTGACCATGACGCCCATGCCGTGCTCGAGTGCGCGTTCCTCGACGGCGCGCACCAGGGAGGCGAAGAAGATGTCGTCGATCGAGTCGACGACGATGCCGATGGTCGTGCCCGAGCCGGACTTGAGCGACCGTGCCGCGGAGTTCGGCACGTAGTTCAGTTCCGCCACAGCAGCTTCCACGCGCTCACGGAGTTCGGGCAGCACGGTGTCCACTCCGTTGACCACGCGTGAGACGGTCTTGAAGCTCACGCCGGCCAAGGCGGCGACATCCTTGATGCTGGCCCGGTGGGTCACGTGGGGACTCTCTCGACGAGGGGAGGAAGCGGTGAGACGCTGGTGCGAGACAACGTTGTCTCCTATGATCGACATCGTGCCCACCTCCTGTCAAGACGCAGTCGCCGAACGGCCTCCCCATGTGGTGATCGCCGGCGCCGCCGGGAGTGGGAAAACCACCCTCGGAACGGCGCTCGCTCGGGAGCTGGGTGCACCGCTGCTGGATCTGGACACGCTCACGACACCGTTGCTGGACGCCCTCGATCCGCTTCTGCCGGGCGAACACTGGAATGCGCACGGTCCCGCCACCGACACCGTGCGGCGGGGCCGCTACGCCGTGATGCTCGGTGCTGCCGCGGATCTGACGACGGTCGGAGTTCGCGGTGTTCTCGTCGCACCGTTCACGCGTGAGTTGCGGGGCGGCCAGGAGTGGGCAGAACTCGTCGCTGCTCTCGCGCCGACACCCGTCGTCGTAGTGCATGTCGACGGACCGGACGAACTGCTCTCGCGCCGACGTGCGGGTCGCGGATTGGATCGGGACCTCCATCGCCCCGCGCTCGCACCCGAGCCCGTGTCTGTGCCCCACCTCCGTGTCGACGCCTCGCTGACCACCGCGCAGCAGGTGTACCGCGTACGGCGGTCACTGGGCTCGCGAGACCCGATCATCGACCGCCGCAGCGTCATCGGCTCCACCTTCGACGCAGTTCTCTTCGACCTGGACGGCACACTGGCCGACTCGACCGCCGCCGTCGCTCGGAGTTGGGACCGCGTCGGCGCCGAATACGGCTTCGACGTCGCCGACATCTCGCACGGTATGACCGCTGCCGCGTCGATGACACTGCTTCTCGGTCCCGACATCGGCCCTACCGCAGCGCTGCGGCTCGGCGAGATCGAGACCGAGGACGTTCTCGACGTCGTCCCGACGCCGGGTGCGCGCGCATTCCTCGAGTCGATCCCGCCGCAGGTCTGCGCGATCGTCACCTCCGGATCACCGAGCGTGGCAGGTGCCCGCCTGACGGCCGCGTCGATTCCGGCACCGGCGACAGTCGTGACATCGGCCGACGTGATCCACGGCAAGCCCGATCCCGAGCCCTACCTCACGGCCGCTCGGCGACTCGGCGTCTACCCGTCACGGTGCCTCGTCGTCGAGGACGCCCCGGCGGGGGTGCAGTCCGCTCGATCGGCGGGATGCACGGTGATCGGCGTCTCGGGCACCTGTGATCCCGCGGTGCTGGACGCCGATCTGCACGTCGACGCGCTCGATCAGCTCCGCGTCGAGGTGGGCCCCGGCGGAATCACTCTGCTGCCGAACACGACTCCCGCTCGATGAGCTCCACGGACATGACGTTGCGGCGACGGTACCGACGCCGTGGATTGTCGATCCGCCCGAGCAACCGGTCGATCGCCATCCGACCCAGCTCGGTCGGATTCTGATCGATCACGGTGACGGCGGGGCACAACGCGTCGGCAAGCGGGAAGTCGCCGAACGCCACGTACGCCGGGCGGCGCGCACCGAGAGACTGCAGGGCGGGGATGCAGGCCATTGCAGTGCGGGCGTTGGACAGGAAGAGCGCGGTCGGCGGGTGCGCACCGGCCATCAAGGCCTCGATCGCCTCGTGTGCACGGGGTCTGTCGAGGACACCGGTGACGACCAGATCGTCGTCATAGCCGATGCCGTTGTCCGACAGCGCGTCCCGGTATCCGTTCAGGCGGTTGAACGCCGTGGTGATCTCGAGGTCGTCGCCGACGAGTGCGATCCGTCGGTGCCCCTTGCCCAGAAGATGGGTCGTCGCCGTGTGCGCGCCACCGTGGTCGTCGTCGACGAAGGTGTCGGCGGTGATACCGGTCGGCGCTCGGTCGACGAAGACGGTCGGGGTGCGTTCGACCCACCGCTTCAGATACGACTGATCGGTGCCGATAGGGGCGATCACCAGTCCACTCAACTGACGTCGCAACAGAGACTCGACTTGCGCACTCTCGATCGAGGCATCGTGGCCGAGGCTGGTCATGATCACGGCCATCCCCTGGACTCGGGCACGGTCCTCGACCGCGCGGGCGATGGAGGAGAAGAAGGGATCGTCGATGTCGGGTACGGCGACGCCGATGGCTCCCGACTGCCCCGTTCTGAAGGACGTCGCGATCGCGTTGGGGACGTAGTTCAGCGATTCGAGGGCCGCGATGACGCGTGCTCGAGTGGCGGGGTCGACGTGCGGATCGTCGTTGTAGACACGAGAGACGGTCTTGGCGCTGACGTTCGCCAGGGTTGCGACGTCCTGCATGGTGGTCATGCATTCACCTTCCGATAGTCGACGAGCTCAGCGACTGGTGTATCCGCCGTCGACGGGGAGCGACACTCCGGTGATCATGGACGCGTCGTCGCTGAGCAAGAAGGCGATCGGTGCGGCGATCTCCTTCTCGGTGGCCCAGCGACCCAGCGGCATCTGTGCCAGGAACGGTCCCTCGATCTCCGGCCGTCCCCAGTAGAACGCGGACATCTCCGTCATGACGACGGTGGGATTGACGCTGTTCACGCGGATGCCGTGCGGTCCCAGCTCGAGCGCGGAGACCCGAGTGATGTTGTCCAGCGCGGCTTTCGAGGAACCGTAGGAGACGTGGCCGGGCAGGGCGGCGAGACTGGCCTGGCTGGAGACGTTGACGATCGCGCCGCGTCCTGCGGCGATCATGGCCGGTGCCGCGTACTTGATCACCAGCAGGCTGCCGCGGGCGTTGATCGAGATGACCTTGTCGAAGATGTCGATGTCGGTGTCCTGCGGCGTGGCGATCTCGCCGCCGAAGCCGCCGCAGTTGACGACGCCGTAGAGATCGAGGCCGGTCAGCGCGTCACGGATGCTGTCCTCGGAGGTGAGGTCGAAGGGGAGGGGGCGTGCGCCCGTCTCGTCCGCCAAGGCGCCGAGAACTTCCTCGTTCCGGCCGGACGCGATGACGTCCGCACCGTCGGCGACGAGTCTGCGAACGGTGGCGGCGCCGATGCCTCCGCTGGCTCCGGTGACCAGGATGGTGCGGCCGTCGAACTGCGACATGGGAATCTGCCTTCGTCGTCGTGTCTGGTGAGTGTCACCGATGACATGGACCGAGTGGTCGGGTCCTGATGACATCGATGACACGGACCGTACCGACAGCGCGTCACGAATGCGCGTCAATCGGCAAAAATGGTGTTGATCTGCATTGATAGGGGCACCTCACCGCTCATCCTCGCGTCCGTGACGGGTCTTCCAATTCCCGCCATGTCATCGATGACATGAATTTTGCGGAAACGCGTGACAGTCCGAGTTGCGTGGGTCACACTGATCCGCAACGCGATGCCGATAAGGGCTCTCGCGGACGCAGTCACCGGGGACAGCACGCGAGAGGACGGGGGTCGGACATGTGCGCAGCATCGAACAGTGACGCACCGAGTTCGCAGCAGCGCCGACTCACACCCGGGGACGTCGCGGACATGGTCGAGACCATGGCAGCGACACTGCGCCAGGACCTCGGTCGTCGCCGGATCGTGGGCGTCACCGGTGCGCCGGGCGCGGGCAAGTCGACGTTCTGCGCACTGCTGACCGCAGCCCTCGGAGGCGACGCGGTGCTGGTGGGTATGGACGCGTTCCACCTCGCCGACGAGGAACTGACGAGGCTGGGCCGGCGGGATCGCAAGGGCGCGCCCGACACTTTCGACGTCGACGGCTACGTGAACCTGCTCCGCCGACTGCGGTCGCAGACCACCGAGACGGTGTACGCACCGCGGTTCGACAGGTCCCTGGAAGCAGCGATCGGCGGCGCCGTCGCGGTGTCCCCGTCCACGCCGCTGGTGATCACCGAGGGCAACTACCTGTTGCTGGACGACCTGTCGGCCGGCGGTTTCCGGTGGAGCGACGTGCGGCCGGAGCTGGACGAGGTCTGGTACCTCGACGTCCCGGCATCGGCACGTGCGGACCGACTGGTGGCTCGGCATGAATCACACGGCAAATCCCACCACGACGCCTACCGCTGGACCCACGACGTCGACCTCCGCAACGCCGAGATCATCACTGCTGCATCACCTCGCGCCGACCTCGTCATCGAGGTACCGGACGATCCACGACTCGCCGCGCACGGCGACGTCGACACGCCAGGCCACACCGAACAACACGAGGAGCTCCGATGAGCAACGCCCACGACGGCGCGACGCCCGTCCTCGAAGCGCGCGGGCTGTCCCGCAGCTTCGGTAACGTGCGCGCGCTCGACAATGCCGACTTCGAGATCTACGCGGGCGAGGTGGTCGCACTCATCGGTGACAACGGCGCCGGCAAGTCGACGATGGTCAAGGCTCTGTCGGGCAGCCTGGCACTGGACTCCGGAGAGATCCTCTACAACGGATCTCCGGTCGACCTGAACAGCCCCACTGCTGCAGCCGATCTGGGCATCGAGACCGTCTTCCAGGACCTCGCACTGGCGCCGCACCTCAACGCGGCCCAGAACATGTTCCTGGGCCGCGAGATCCCCGCCGCGGGCATCCTCGGTCGCCTGGGATTCCTGAACACTGCCGCGATGCGGACGAAGTCGCGCGAAGCGCTCGACGAGCTCGGTGCCACCGTCCGCAGCCTCACCGACCCGGTGGGTGCGATGTCCGGTGGTCAGCAGCAGGCCATCGCCATCGCGCGAGCGGTGGCGTGGGCCAAGGGAGTCGTCTTCCTCGACGAGCCGACGGCCGCCCTCGGAGTGGTGCAGACCCGCAATGTTCTCGACACCATCCGACGTGTCGCGGACAAGGGTGTCGCGGTGGTGTTCATCAGCCACTCGATGCCGCACGTCATGGAGGTCGCGGACCGCGTCCAGGTGCTTCGCCTGGGCAGCCGCGTCGCGACGCTCGATGCCAAGAACACGACCATGGAAGCACTCGTCGGGGCGATGACCGGCGCGACGGTGGGAGCCGCGAAATGAGCAATCAGACGTTGTCGAAATCAGCGGGCTCCTCGGCCCCGGACCCCAAGTCGAACGGTGGTTCGTTCGACCTGCGGAGCACCCTCGCGGGGCTGGCCCGCGTCCAGGTGTTCCAGATCGTGCTCGTTCTCCTCGCGATCAGCATCCTGTTCTCGATCCTCGCGCCGAACAGCTTCCCCGAGTGGGGCAACATCCGGCAGATCATCCAGAACGTGTCCATCCTGGCCGTACTCGGCATCGGTATGACGTTCGTGATCGTCACCAGCGGCATCGATCTCTCCATCGGTTCCGTTCTCGTCTTCTCCGGTGTGGTCGCGGCCAAGACGATGCGCGCCGTCGGTGGTGACGGGTGGAGCGTCGCGGTGATCGGCATCGTCGTCGCGGTCGCCTGCGGCCTTGCGTGGGGGTTGCTGAACGGTTTCCTGATCGGCATCGCGAACGTGCCGCCCCTGATCGCGACGCTCGGAACCCTCGGCGGCGCACTGGGTCTGGCCCAGGTGATCACCGGCGGCGTCGACATCCGCGACGTGCCCCCGGTGCTGGTCGACACCATCGGCTACGGCAACCTGCCCGCCACCACCATTCCCCTGATCTCCGTCATCGCGCTGGTGTTCGTGGTGATCTTCGGTATCGTGTTGCACCGCACCAAGTTCGGACTGCACACCTTCGCCGTCGGGTCCAAGGAGCAGTCGGCCCGACGCGTCGGTATCAAGGTGGATCTCCACCTGATCAAGGTCTACGCGTTGTCCGGCACGCTCGCCGGTCTCGCCGGCATCCTGTCCCTGTCGCAGTACGGCACCACTGCCATCGCCGGCCAGTCGCAGACCAACCTCAACGTCATCGCCGCGGTCGTCATCGGTGGCACCAGCCTCTTCGGCGGTGTGGGCACCATGTTCGGCACCGTCATCGGACTCTTCATCCCCGCCGTGCTCCAGAACGGCTTCGTCATCGTCGGCGTGCAGCCCTTCTGGCAGCAGGTCGCCGTCGGCGCGGTTCTGATCGCGGCCGTCTACTTCGATCAACGCCGTCGAGCCGCCGCCACCCGCGGTGCGTCGACATCCTCTCTCAAACGGTTGTGGGCTCGAAACCCCTGATTCCGCAGCTCTTCCCAGATCCACCTCCCTGACGAACAATCCCAGAAAGAACCCGGTACCCATGCGTACATCCAGGACCGTCGCCGCAGCCGCTCTGGCCGCCGCGTCACTCTCCACGTTCGTGCTCGCCGGCTGCTCGTCCGATTCGGGCGGCGGCGGTGACAAGAAGCTGGCCTTCATCCAGGGCGTCAGCGGCGACGAGTTCTATATCAGCATGCAGTGCGGCATCCAGGACGCCGCCGAGGCCGCCGGATACACCGTCGACGTGCAGGGTCCGGCGAAGTTCGACCCCACGCTGCAGAAGCCGATCGTCGACTCCGTCGTCGCCTCCCGTCCGGCGGCCATCCTCATCGCCCCGACCGACGTGTCCGCCATGCAGGCGCCGCTCGATGCCGCGGCGCAGGCAGGGATCAAGGTCGTCCTCGTCGACACGACCCTCGAGGACCCGTCCAAGGCCGTGTCGGCGATCTCGTCGGACAACGTCGGCGGCGGCGCCGAGGCGTTCAAGGCCATCGAGCAGCTGAACCCGCAGGGCGGCAAGGTCATCGTCATCTCGACCGACCCGGGTGTCTCCACCACCGACGCCCGCGTCAAGGGCTTCGAGGACGCCGCCGCGGAGAACTCGAGCTTCCAGTACCTCGGCGTGCAGTACAGCCACAACGACCCGGCAGAAGCCGCCCGTCTGATCTCCGCGGCCATCGCCAAGGATCCCGACATCGTCGGTGTCTTCGCGACCAACACGTTCGCGGCGGAGGGCACGGCCACCGGTGTCCGTCAGACCGGCAAGCAGGACCAGGTCAAGATCGTCGGGTTCGACGCCGGCCCCGCTCAGGTGAAGCAGCTCCGCGAGGGCACCGTGCAGGCGCTCATCGCTCAGCAGCCCGCGACCATCGGCACCGACGGAGTGGAGCAGGCCGTCGCCTCACTCGAGGACAAGGCCACCGAGAAGGACATCTCGACCGGCTTCCACGTCATCACCGCGGACACCATCGACGGTGACGGCGCGCAGTACGTCTACAAGTCGGCCTGCTGACCCGACACGTCCCCTCAGCTGCGGTGGTGCTCCCGACGAGTCGCCGGTTTTCTTCCGGCACCCGGGAGTGCCACCGCTTTCCACTCTCCCCCTTCGAAAGTTGTCGTGCGACGTGACTGTCTCCATCAGCGACGCAGTGTCGTCGCCGCCGGCCGGCACTGCCGTTCCTCGGTACGACCGCACCGGTGACTGCGGCATCGTGCACTTCGGTGTCGGAGCCTTCCATCGCGCCCACGAAGCCATGTACGTGGACCGGCTGCTCGCCGCAGGCCACCACGGATGGTCGATCTGCGGTGTGGGTGTGATGGCGGCGGATGCGGCGCAGCGGGACGCATCCGTGAGCCAGGACCACCTCTACACGCTGACGACGGTGGACCCCGACGGCAGCGTCGACACGCGAATCATCGGCTCGATCTCTCGGTACCTGTTCGCCCCGGACGACCCCGACGCGGTGATCGACGTCCTGGTGGCGCCGACGACTCACATCGTGTCGCTGACCATCACGGAGTCGGGCTACGGCATCGACGACGCGACCGGAGCCTTCGATCCGCGCGACGCGGCGACTCTGCACGATCTGGCCTCCCTCGACATCCCCGAGAGCGTGTTCGGCTTCCTCACGGTCGCACTGCGTCGCCGACGCGACGACGGCACGGCTCCCTTCACGGTGATGTCGTGCGACAACATCGTCGGCAACGGCGCCGTGGCGAGGGCTGCTCTGGTGTCCTTCGCTCGTCGCCATGACGCCGAACTCGCGGACTGGATCGACGACTCGGTGGCGTTCCCGAGCTCGATGGTCGACCGCATCACTCCTGCCACGTCACCTGCGGTGGCGGAGTCGGTGCGTCGTCGCACGGGTATCGACGATGCGTGGCCGGTGCGATCGGAGTCCTTCGCGCAGTGGGTCCTTGAGGACGACTTCTCGGACGGTCGGCCACCGTTCGACGAGGTCGGTGTGCAGGTGGTTCCCGACGTGGTGCCGTACGAGCGCATGAAGCTGCGGCTGCTCAACGCCTCGCATCAGATGCTCGGCTACGTCGGCATTCTCGCCGGCGTGGTCCACGTCCACGAGGTGATGCAGGATCCCGACCTCGGAGCGTTCGTCGAGTCCTTCATGCGACACGAGTCGCGGCCCACGGTCGGAGAGGTACCGGGCGTCGATCTCGACGAGTACATCGACGAGCTCGTCCGCCGATTCGGCTCGCTCGCCGTCCAGGACACGGTGGCGCGGCAGGTCGTGGACGCGACGTCCCGCATCCCGAAGTTCGTTCTCCCCGTCGTGCGGGACAGGCTGCGGGACGACCGGTCGATCGATCATGCAGCCTTGATGCTCGCGGCGTGGTGCGCATGCATCGAAGGGGGAGTGGCGCTGCCCGACCGGGCGGCGGATCAGCTCTGCGCACTGGCGAGGGCCGACCACGACAGCCCCGGCGCATTCCTGGCCCAACCCGACGTCTTCGGGGACCTGACGACGAGCGTGCGGCTTCGCGTGGCGTACCAGCGCGCGAAGCGTCGCCTCCAGGACAACGGCCCGATAGGGGCGGTCCGGCTGCTGGTGGCCTCCTCGGTCTGACGACGGACCCACGACCTCGTCGTCTCGAAGGACTGCACTTCCGGTCCTGCATCGGGACGTCGCCTCTGTGCCGACCTCGAGCGGACGTGATAGAACTATGCATAACGAGGTTCTGTACCTCGCAACGGCTCGTGCACCACGCCTCGATCACCGGCCATGCACCTCACTCGGGTCGACGCGCGTGCTCGCAGTGCTCGGTCGTTCCTCGACGGAAGGCGTCACATGTCCAGCGAAGTACGCAGTGAATTCGCCCCGCACGGTCCCAGCGTCGACGCGCTGATCGCGTTGGCGAGTACCCCGGGCGCGGAATCGTATCTCGCACCCGAGGACATCGACTACAGGTCGTGGAATCACGTGGGTGACCCGTTGTGCGAGGCACTGATTCACGTGATGCGCGAACGCAAACTGATGGGTGGCGACATCTATGCGAACGCCAGAGAACTCGAACGAGAGGGCAATTCGGAGGCTGTCGCCTTCTTTGCCGACGTCGAGGCCGTTCCGAGCTGGCTCGATGTCGATTCCCTCAGGGTGGGTGCGCGGATGGGACGCCGCAATCCGCTGGGCATGTTGTTCGGGATCCACGGGGCCTTGCCCATGACCTACCTGGATCCGGCCACCGCGGAAGTGATGTCGTCGACCGGTCGCCTGGCCGGCGGAGGCGACTTCCGACGCCGTTTCTGGGAGACGGCAACCGGTTTCGTCGGAGCACTCGACGTGGACGGGATGTTGCCGGGTGGTGATCGGTGGATCATGTGGGTACGAATCAGGTTCATGCACACCATGATCCGGCTGGGAATCCACCGCAGCGCGAGGTGGCCCCGATACGAATCGGGAACGCCGATCAGTCAGATGGCCACTGCCGGTGCGACGTACATCTTCGGGCAGTACCGGGTCAACATCATGGAGTATTTCGGGGGAAAGGTGACCCCCGACGAACGCGACGGCTTCGCGCTGATGTGGCGCTGGGTGTCGCGCATCGAGGGTGCGAACAATCAACTGCTCGGGCGAGACCACGCCGAGGAGATGGCGATCCAGATGCGGATCCACGAGACGCTGCTCGGTGAGAGTGACAAGATGAAGACCTTGATGCGCGACGTCGTCGACGGCACAGCGTCGATGGCCGCTTTCGGGAAGTCGACATGGTTGAACCATGCGGTGGCGCGGCAGGTTCTGAAGCCGTCCATGATCGCCACGCACCCCGGTGGCGATGCTCGGGACGCGTTGGGCCTCGAGGCACGGCCCACGGCGGAGGCGGTGGTGCGACTGGGGGCGGGCGCGATACGAGCAGTGAGTTCGGTGACGAGGCTTCCGGGAGTGCGCCGTATCGCCGAAGAGGGCGGTTTCCGGCTGTTGGAGAGCTCGCTGGAACGCGGACTCGACGGCGTCCGAGCCGACTATCGCGGAACGGCGGTGGCGGGACGACCGACCGACGAGTGACGACGTCGTCGGCATCCATCGCGGCGCAGCAGCGCACGCAGGATGCCGACGACGTCGCCGTCGATGTCCGGTCCGAGAGTCAGGCCGACGCTGTGTCGTACGGCGACGGCTTGTTCTGCCGCGCCCACGTCTTCTCCGCGTCCGAGAACGGCGGCGGTGGTGTCATGCCGTCGATCATCCAGCTCTTGAAGAGTCCTTCCACAACCGCTGTCTCCCAGCGCAGCCCACGATCGTCGACGAACGGTCGGATGATCCCGGCGAAGCTCTCTCGCATCAACGAATACAGGTCGTCCTCGGTCATCGTCGTGCCGAGCTTCTCGGACAGCTCGTCCATGTTGCGGGCGACATGAACCACCTCGATCAGGACGAAATCGTCTGTCGGTTCACCCCCGAGGAAGAAGTTCTCGGGATCGAATTCATGGAAGACGACGCTGGTGTAGAACTTCGGCAACCCGACGACGTCCAGGTAGAACGACGTGATGCTGTCGGCGAACGCCTTCTTGTCGTCGGCGGTGTACACATTCTTCGCGGTCCTGATGTTCCAGAGCGGCATGCTTTCTCCTGTGGGTCGGTTCGATTCCAAGGTTCGACTCGCACACCGAACTCGCCCGCCCCCTCGCGGGCGAGTTCGGTGGTTGTCGATCCTCCGGGCTGATCTCGCCGTGGTGCGTATTCTCAGCTGTCGGCTGTCACGCTCGAGTCCACGAGTTCGATGCGTACCGGGACATTCTTGTGCCACGGATTTCCGAAGAACTTGTCACGTCGCGTGACCGTGGTCAGCGTGTTGAGCGGCACCCCGACCACGGTGTCTCCGTTCTCTCCCGGGTAGGAGACACCCATGCCGTTGGGCAACGACACGTGTCCGGGTTGCATCATGTCGCTGATCTCCACCGTCGTTGTCGCGATGCCCGTCTCGGTGATCAGACGCACGACATCACCTGTATCGACAGCGAGATCAGCGGCGTCCTGCGGGCTCATGCGCAACGCCCCATCTTTGTCGCGTCGACGCCACTCGGGGTCGCGAATGATGACGTTCGCAGTGAATGCCCGTCGCTCACCCGCCGACAGGATGAACGGAAACTCCTCGCTGGTGTAGCACGGTTCCTCGGCGTCGAGCAGGCGTAGCTCGTCCATGAGCTCCGGGATCGCGACGTGGATCTTCTTGTCCTCGTGGCGAATGTAGGACCAGGCGTCGGAGTAGCGATCCTCGGTGAAGATCACGCCCTCGCGGCGATCACGGATCGCTTCGAACAGCTTTTCGCCCTGTCCTTCACCGTCGTGGGTGAACCCAGCCCGCCGTACCGCGTCGGGCTGTGCAATGGCTGCGAGATGGGCAAAACTCCAGACGAGTGATTGTGCCTCGTCTCCCGGAGCGAATGTTGCGCCCAATGTGCGGTAGACGAGGTACGGCACGATTCCGGCGAGTTCGGGCTTCTGCTCGATCGTCGAGAACAGCGCGAGGCTGTAGGCGGATCGACCCACCCGCGCGGACGCCGTCAACGACGCGATGATGCCCGGATCCACGAGGTCGAGCCTGTCCATCAGAGCGGCGTAGATCTCCGGCTCCGATCGGGTGCCCGGCATCGGCGGCATCAAGGGGTGACGCATCTGAAAGGTGTTGTGCGGGAAGTGCAAAGTGAACAGTGACGCCTCGTACTTCTCGAACTGACTGGCTGCTGGCAGCACGTAGTCCGCAGCCCTGGCGGTCTCGGTCAGGGCGACATCGATGACGACGGTGAGGTCGAGGCTGCGCATCGCCTGCCGGAAGCGCTCCGAATCGGCCAACGAATGCAAGGGATTCGACGATTCGATGAACATCGCACGAAACCGATCCGGGTGATCGGTCAGAATCTCGTCCGCGATGGAGTTGGCCGGGATCAAGCCGGCCATGATGCGCGCGCCGGTCACCGGGGTCACTCCGGCATCACGGTCCACGTTGCCGGCGAGTCGTGCTATCGGATCGGCCGCTGCCACCGACACCGACGGGAAGAAGAAGTGCAACGCGGATCGGGCAACGTTCTCGGCCACCTTCCCGGAGGTCGCATGCCCGTCGAGGCGAGAGAAGACCGCGCGCATCGCGGCAGCGCCGTGACGCATCGACTGGAGTCCGACAGCGCGTCGCGCCCCGGAGAACCGCACCGGCTCGTCCCGTTCGATGGGGAACCACGGCCCTGCGAGCGGAAAGATCCACGAGTGGATGTGCATGCCGCCGGGCTTGGCGAAGTTGCCGGTCAACACCCAGAGCATCTTCTGCAGATAAGAGCATACGGTGCTGTTGGGGGACTGCTGGATACCCAGATCCTCGTACGTGGCGACACTCTTCGCTCGCGCGATGCGGCGGGCGGCTGCACGAATGTCGTCCTCGGGCACACCGCATCGTCGGGCGTAGTCGGTGATGTCGATGTCGCGGAACAGCTGCAGAACTTCGTCGACCCCGACCGCATGGGTGTTCAGCCACTCCGACGCGATCAGGTTTTCCTGTACGAGGGTGGCGTCGAGGGCGCCGAGACACCAGACGTCGGTCCCGGGCTTGATCTGCAGGTGATGGTCCGCCATCGCTGCGGTCTCGCTCTTCCGGGGATCGATCACGATGATCGCCCGGTCGGGGTCGCGCGCCAATTCCTTCAAGGTGGGTCGGGCCCGGGCCATGCCGTGCGACTGCCACGGGTTCTTGCCGATGAACACGGCAACTTCGGAGTTCTCGAAGTCGCCCGCCGTGTGGGCGCCGTACAGGTGCTTGTCGACGTACGCTTCGCTGGTCTTCTCCTGGCCGAGGGCGTTCGACATGTACTTGCCGCCCACGCCGTTGAACAGCGCGCGGCCGTATCCGCCACCGAGGTGGTTGCCCTGACCACCGCCACCGTAGAAGAAGATTCGCTCACCGCCGTGTTCGTCCCGCACGGCAGCCAGTCGAGCGGCGATCTCGTCGAGGGCTGTGTCCCAACTGATCTCCTCGAACGTGCCGTCGGGACGTCGGCGCAGCGGGCTGTCGATCCGGTGGGCGCCGTTCTGATAGCGATCGAGACGTAGCGGCTTCTCGCAGCTGTATCCCTGTGAGTTGGGATGGTCCTTGTCGCCTCGGATCTTGGTCAGCGCCCGGCCCTCGAGCAGTACCTCGATGCCACAATTGCACTCGCACAGAATGCATGCGGTCTTCTGCCAGTCGGCTGGTGTCGCGTCCTGCGTCATGTCGGTGATCCCTTCGCGTCGTGTGAGCGATCGTACATAACAAAGTCATGTACGGGGGGATCCGATCGGAGGTCCGACCGACTAGACGTGCGGACGATGGGTACGATGACCAGATGCATAACCTCATTATAAATTCGCGTCCCCTCCGAGTCGCCATCGTGGGAGCGGGGCCGGCCGGGATCTATGCGGCGGACGCGCTGATGAAGTCCGACACGGCCTCGGAGCGTGGCGTGTCGATCGATCTGTTCGAGCGGATGCCCGCGCCGTTCGGATTGATTCGCTACGGCGTGGCACCGGATCACCCGCGCATCAAGGGCATCATCACCGCCCTGCACAAGGTCCTCGACAAGCCGCAGGTCCGACTGCTGGGCAACGTCGACTTCGGCACCGACATCACCGTGGATGATCTCCGGTCGCTGTACGACGCGGTGATTTTCTCCACCGGTGCCACCGAGGACCGCGCGATGGACGTCCCCGGCATCGATCTCGACGGCTCCTTCGGTGCCGCGCAGTTCGTGGCCTGGTACGACGGACACCCCGACTTCTCTCGTACCTGGCCTCTGGAGGCGGAGAAGGTTGCCGTCATCGGCGTCGGCAATGTGGCGTTGGACGTCGCGCGGGTGCTCGCCAAGACCGCCGACGAGCTGCTGCCCACGGAGATCCCGCCGAACGTCTACGACGGGCTCGCGGCCAACAGAGCCGTCGAGGTGCACGTGTTCGGGCGTCGCGGCCCGGCCCAGGCCAAGTTCACGCCGCTCGAGTTGAAAGAGCTGGACCACTCCCCGACGATCGAGGTGATCGTCGACCCCGAGGACATCGAGTACGACGAGGGGTCCGCGGTCGCGCGACGCGCCTCCAAGATCACCGATCAGGTTGCCACGATCATCGAGAACTACGCGATCCGCGAACCCGGTGACCGTCCGCACAAGCTGTTTCTGCACTTCTTCGAATCACCCGTGGAGATCCTCGGCGCCGACGGCAAGGTCATCGGTCTGCGCACCGAACGCACCCGACTGGACGGGAGCGGCAACGTGACGCCAACCGGTGCGTTCACCGACTGGGAGGTCGGTGCGGTCTATCGCGCGGTCGGGTATCTGTCGGACGATCTGCCGGGGATCCCGTTCGACACCCGGGCCGGTGTCATCCCCAACGAGGCCGGACGCATCGTCGACGAGGGCACCCACCTGGCCGGGCTCTATACGACGGGCTGGGTCAAGCGGGGACCCATCGGCCTGATCGGGCACACCAAGGGCGACGCCAACGAGACCGTCGAGTGCATTCTCGACGACATGAGGGCCGAGTCGCTGAACACCCCGGCCACGCCGCAGGAATCCGCCGTTCTCGAGCTCCTGGAATCGCGCGACGTGCAGTTCACGACCTGGGACGGCTGGTATCGACTGGACGAACACGAACGCTCACTGGGCCGGGTCGAGGGCCGCGAACGCATCAAGGTCGTCGAGCGTGACGACATGCTCGCCGCCGCCGAACCCGACAAAGTTTCCGCCCGCCGACGTTCGTGACGGACAACCACGCCGGATGCGCGCTAGGGCTGCGACTGCTGCCGTCGCTTCCACCATCGCACGGCTTGCTTCGCGCCGGCCTCTGACAGATCGCGCGGGTATCCCATCCCGACGAAGTGGTTGACAGCCATCGGTTCCAAAATGGTGGCCACGGGGTCTGTGAAATCTGCGAATTGCCCGCTGATTTCCAGCGTGACGAAGCCGTGGACGAGACTCCACAGTTCTGCCGCCATCTGCTCTCCCGCGATCGGCGACACCCCCGTGCGAGCCAATTTCTCGCAGGTGGCGGCCAGGACGGCATAGGCGGGACCGAACCCGTCGGTGGACATCCGATTCGTCGAAGCGACGTATCGGTACGTGCCCCGAGTGGAGAGGCCGAACATCATGTCGTAGAGGTGGGCGTTGCGTTGGGCAACATCGCGGGTGCTCAGTGCCATTGCGAACAACTGTGCGCCCGGGTTCATTCGTGCCGCTGATGCTGCGAGCAATGCAGCACGAAGGTTGGCGTATCCGCGGATGACGACCTCTTGCAACAGTTCCTGCAAACCGCCGAAGTGGTGATAGATGGTGATCGTCGAGACGCCGGCGCGATCGGTGATCGTCCGCACCTTCAACTCGCTCGGACCGGCATCGGCCAGCAACTCCATCGCCGAGCGGATGAGCCGCTCGCGGACGGGTTCGTCGTCGACGCTCCCGACGAGGGGCGTGTGAGCGGATGCCATGAGTCGATCGTTTCACATCGGGACGGGACACCCGGCTGACGGCACAGGGGACCGCTTCGGGGTGCACGGCAGGCAGCGTCTGCTATAACTTCATTATGTCTCTCACCCGCCCACTCTCCACTAGCGCCGTCAACAAGACGGCCGTCCTCGCGACGCTCTGTCTAGCGGTATTCGTTGTCAACGTGTCCACGACCGTCATCAACATCGCTCTGCCCACGCTGGTCAGGGAGCTGGGGGCCAGCACCCGGGACCTGCTCTGGATCGTCGACGCGTTCAATCTTGCGTTCGCCGCGCTGGTGCTGGCGGGTGGATCGCTCAGCGATCGATTCGGTCGTCGTCGGCTCCTGCTGCTCGGACTCGTCGTCTTCGTCGCGGCATCCGCAGGCGGAGCGCTCAGCGGCAGCCCCGGCGTACTCGTCGCCTGGCGCACACTCGCCGGTGTCGCCGCTGCACTGGTTTATCCGGTAACGCTGTCGATCCTCGCCAACGTGTTCACCGATCGGACCGAACGGGTGAAAGCTCTCGGGTTGTGGGGAGCGGCCACCGGCCTTGCGGTGGCCACCGGTCCGGTCGTCGGTGGTGCCCTGATCGAGCACTTCTGGTGGGGATCGATTCTCGTCTTCAACGGCATAGCTGCGGCGGTCACGCTGTTCTTCGCCGCGCGCTTCATCCCCGAGTCGCGCGACCCCGCTACGCCGCCGCTCGACTACGTCGGCCTCGTTCTGTCGACCGTCGCACTCGGCACGCTCGTGTACTCGATCATCGAGGCACCCGACCGCGGATGGGGCTCGCCACCTACCGTGATCGGCTTCGTGGTGGCTGCGGTGGTGTCGACGGTGTTCGTCATCCACGAGATCCGGAGCGACCATCCCATGCTCGATGTCAGGTTGTTCGCGAACATGCGGTTCACCGCCGCAAGTGGAGCGGTCACCGGCGGATTCTTCGCCCTGTTCGGCTTCATCTTCCTGGTCACCCAGTACTTCCAGTTCGTGCGCGGGTACGGCGCTCTGGAGACCGGCGTCCGAATCCTGCCGGTCGCGGGCTCGATCGCGGTGGCAGCGCTCGTCGGGCCTCGGATCGCTGTCGCAATCGGCACGAAAGTGGTCGTCGCTTTCGGATTGTTCTCTCTCAGCGTCGCATTCGTGTGGGCGTCGACTCTCTCTGCCGACGCCGACTACTGGGTCATCCTGCTTCAGATGCTCCTGTTGGGTGGCGGCATCGGACTGACCGGTACGCCGGCAACCGAAGCGATCATGGGTGTGGTGTCACCGGACAAGGCCGGCATGGGGTCGGCGGTCAACGACGCCACGCGTGAGCTCGGCGGCACCCTCGGCGTCGCGGTGATCGGATCGGTCGCACTGTCCGCGTATCGCGATCATCTCGATGTCGGATCCTTTCCCGAGCCGCTGCGGGAGCCCGCGAGCGAATCGGTCGGCGCGGCACTCTTCGCTGCCGACAGGGCGGCGGAACTGTTCGGTCAGGCCGGTGCCGATGTAGGCGCACGACTGACAGAGGTCGCAAGGGTGGGCTTCGTCGACGGAATGTCGCTCGGATGCATGGTCGCGGGAGGCGTGACTGCCGCTGCTGCCGTTCTCACCCTCATTTTTCTGCCTGCCCATCCCGTCGCGCACGATGACATCGATGCCGAACTACCCGGTCCGGATGACGCGACGGAGAGCACGGTCGCTCGGGGCAGCGCTCGCTGAACCGCTGCGCAGAAGCACGAAAGCCCCGACCAGGTTTCCCCGGTCGGGGCTTTCTTTCGTGTCTCAACCACGAGTCGGGGTGGCGGGATTCGAACCCACGACCTCTTCGTCCCGAACGAAGCGCGCTACCAAGCTGCGCCACACCCCGTGATCGAACACCGCCCTTTCAGGCAGCCGTTCGACTCTATCGCACCACTGCTTCGGAACGCGAAACGCCCAGCTCAGGAGCCGTGCGATCCGGCCTGTCCGCGGGAATCAGCGTGATCAACGTGGCCTCCGGGCGGCAGCAGAACCGGTACGGCGCATACGGCGACGTGCCCAGACCGGCGGAGACGTGCAGGCGGGTGTGCTCGCCCCACCACGAGGGACCCTTCACACGTGAGCGGTCGAGTTCGCAGTTGGTCACGAGCGCTCCGTAGAACGGAACGCACAGCTGGCCGCCGTGCGTGTGCCCGGCGAGGACGAGGTCGTATCCGTCGGCGGCGAACTTGTCCAGGACTCGGGGTTCCGGCGAATGCGTCAGACCGATGCTGACGTCGGCGACCGGGTTCGGTGCGCCGGCAACCGTGTCGTACCGGTCCCGCTTCAGATGTGGATCGTCCACTCCGGCCGTGGCGATCCGTACCCCGGACACCTCGAGTTCGCGGCGCACGTGTGTCACGTCGAGCCACCCGCGCTCGGTGAACGCGGCCCGCAGATCCTGCCAGGGCAGGGGGTCGCCGAAGACCTTCTTGTGGTTCTTCCGGAAGTACTTCAACGGGTTCTTCGGGACCGGCGCGAAATAGTCGTTCGACCCGAAGACGAACAGACCCGGCCGACCGAGCAATGCCCCGAGCGACTGGACGACCGCGGGAACCGACTTCTGGTGGGACAGGTTGTCCCCGGTGTTCACCACCAGATCGGGCTCGAGGCGATCGAGCTCACGGATCCAGTTCTGCTTCAGTTTCTGGTTCGGCATCATGTGGAGGTCGCTGATGTGCAGCACGCGCAGCGACGAGGTGCCCGGCGCGAGAACCGGCAACGTCGTCTCGCGGAGCGCGAACGCGTTGCGCTCGATCGTCGTGGCATAGGTCAGGCCCAGGGCGGCAGATCCCGCGGCGAGTGCGGCGACACCACCCGGAGTCGCAAGAGCGCGGGCAGTGGATCCGAGTGCCGACCGCGAGGTCAACGAGCGCGAATTCACCGTGATGCGAGGCGATGCTGATGTACCGGACACCTCTTCGACAGTACCGTTCCGTGCATGGCCGAGAACTGTGACATGGAAAAGCGTTTGCGAACCGACCTCACGACATCGATGAAGGCGAAGGACAAGCTCCGCACGGCAACTCTGCGAATGTTGCTGGCAGCAGTACAGACCGAGAAGGTCTCGGGCAAGGAAGCGCACGAGCTCACCGACGACGACGTGCTGCGCGTGCTGGCGAAGGAGTCGAAGAAGCGCGGCGAGTCGGCCGAGATCTACACCC